>DASTXF010000079.1:0-4706 GCA_035765615.1 Minisyncoccota bacterium
GTAAGGCCAAGTATCGCACAAGGCCCTAAAAAAAGCAATATCCTAGCCTGTTTACTGCTGCACGAACCAATGAACGGCCGAAACGCAGTTCGAAAACGCGAAATATGTCTGGGTCGTACCGTAATAGAAATAATGAGGATCCGTGCTCGCTGGCATGGTTTCGACGCTTGTACCCATAAAATAGTGCTGGCCATCAGATGACCCGACATAGAACATGCCGCGGGTCGTGAGATCATCCCCGTTCGAATCACAGCCGTGACCGGAATCAAACCAACCTTGCGGATCGACCGGCATCGATTTTATATACTGCGATCCAAGAAGCGGCGACCACTGCGTGGCCCAGGCGAACGTCCCGTAATAGCCGGTCGGGAACGATCCATTATCACTATAATATTGTGCGAGCGCCTTCTGTACCTGAAGGATCGATTGCTTTCTAAAAATATCTCGCGCCTTCGTTCGGGCCGAATTAAGACTCGAAAGCACGACGCTCGAGAGGAGCGATATGATCGATATCACCACGAGAAGTTCTATGAGGGTGAATCCTCTTCGTGATCGAAACATGTTTAATCTTCCAAATCCTCTGGCTTTTCGATAAGGACCGGCTCGAGTCCGGCGGCCGAACCTGTGATCCTGAAAACATCTTTGTCGACCTTTTTCAATTCCTTAGAAGAAAGATTGTACTGATTTACGACCGTGCTCAAATTGTTTCCAAGCTTTTCGTGATAGTCCTCGTATGCCTTCCAATGCTTGGCGAGCTCGCCCACGCGCTTGGCGATGTCTTTGGCCTGCTCCTCGATCTGAAGCGCCTTGAGCCCCTGAAGCACCGTCTGAAGATACGCAAGGAACGACGTTGGAGAAACGATAATGACCTTGTATTTTTGGGCCGCGCGCTGGATGAGGTTCTCCTCTTCCCCTACCGCGCCAACCTTGTTCACAAGAAGATCATAATAGATAGCCTCATGCGGAATGAACATAAAAGCGAAATCCATCGTGCCTTCGGCGGGCCTGATGTATTTTGATGTCTCTATAATGCGCGCCTTGAGATCATTTTCGAAAACCTTGGCGAGACGTTCCTTTTCGGCCTGATTCTTTTCTTCGGCCATGCGGTTGTAATTCTCAAGCGAAAATTTCGAGTCGACAGGAATGATCTTGTCTTTCACCCGGACAATGGCATCCACGATCTCGCCGTCCTTGAATGTGTACTGCATTTGATACGTGCCCGGCGGCATGACGTTTTTCAGGAGCGCCTCAAGGTAATATTCGCCGAGAACGCCGCGCTGCTTCGGATTCTTGAGAATGTCTTGAAGGCTTTGAAGCTGATCGGCGAATCCGACCATTTGTTTGCCCGTTTCTTCGACGCGGGTAACTTTCTCGGCCATCGACGTGACCTCACGGAGGAATTTGTCGACGAGGCGCTGTGACTCGGAGAACTGGCTCTTCATCGATTCAGTCACCGTCCGGTGCGTCTCGCCCATTTTCTTGTCCATGGTGCGGTTAAGCTCGTTCATCTGTTCAAGAAGGAGCTTCATGGCAGTATCGTCAGCTTTCGGCGCTTCCGGTTTGCGGCGCATGATGACGAAAAGGACCACTCCGTTCGCAACGACTACAAGCGCAAGAAAAATAATGACGCCGATTTCCATGGCCTAATTATATAGCCGGATGGACATATCACGTGCTTGACATTTCTAATTTGTAAAGCATAGTGAGGTTTGAACCGCTCCCTCAAATATGAATAACCTCATCGATCAAGCCGCTTCTCACGCGCGGCTCCTCACGACAAAAACCACGGCCGACGCCCTCGGCTCCAAAAAGAGCCATGTGAAGGCGGTCAGAGCCGCGCTTTTGCCCGTCGAAAGCGAAGCGATCGCCGTCTGCAACGAGGCGATCTTGACCCTCGAAGGAGGAATCAAGGAAATCGAAGCCCTGACCGGCATCGACGGCCTCAAGAAACTCGACCCCGCGCCCTTCACCTGGCGCACAAAAGACGGCATGCCCAAACTCATGCCGTTCGACGTGAACAAGCAAGGCGTGTCGGACATTTCAGGTGTGGAAGGCTTCAGACTAGCGTTCCCGTCATCGGTCGAGCCGTTCTACGAGGACGTCCGGACGAAACTGCGCCGCATTTCCCGCGTCGACCTGTTCCCGAAAGTGCCGTTCTTCGGCGGAGTCCTCGGATTCGCCGCCGGAATCGGAATGGCACCCTTCGTGGTGGCTGGCACGGAGAATCATCCTCCGCTCGTGGCCGCCATGATCATGTTTGCCGTTTTCGGGACGTTCATCGGATTCCTTTTGCTGAGCATCCTGAACGATGTTGTCTTGACCCGTCTCTTCGTCCGGAATGCCTGTATTCAGGCGAAGTTCCAGGGCACCCTGCCCCAGAACACCCGCGACCGGATCAAGAAGGCCTTGGAAAAATTCGACCAAGTCTTCATCCTGGCCGAGGTCCCGAACCTTCGCGTGGCGTTCCTGCCGCTCCCGAAGCCGTCGCTTCAAGGTGACCCGCTCGTCGTCGGCTACCTGAACCAGACCAACTCGTTCTACCTTATCGACAAGTTCGATACGACGAAGATCGAGGACTACATTACCGGCGAATTCACCACGTGAGGTGATCGGCCTGCATATTTACTCAAGCCCGCATGCATATGCGGGCTTTTCTTTTGTGATATCATTTTCATATGACATTACACCAAACAATTAAGGCACATATAAAGGAATCGATGCTCGCCAAGGATGCGGACCGCACCATGGTTCTCCGCGGCGTCCAGGCCGAAATCCAGAAGGATCTCATCACCAAGAAATCCTCCACAGCCGAAGCAACCGACGACGAAACTCTTGCCGTCGTAAAGCGCCTCGTAAAACAGCGCAAAGATTCGATTGAGCAGTTTGAAAAAGGCGGCCGCCCCGACCTTGCCGAAAGCGAGAAAAAGGAACTGGCTATTCTTTCCGCATACCTCCCTGCTTCGATGCCGAAAGACGAGATCAAAAAAGTCGTGCTCGCCAAGAAAGCCGAACTCGGCGTCGCCGACAAATCAGGCGCAGGCAAACTCATCGGCGCCGTTTCAAAGGAACTCAAAGGCAAGGCTGAAGGCTCAGATATCAAAGCTGTCGTCGACGAGATCTTCGCCTAACCAGGCCATATTTCGGTTACATTGACAAGTCACCATTATGGGTGTATAATATTCCCATAACAGTTGCTTTGACCCCGTTCCCCATTCGACTACATATGAGCCTCATCGATTGCAGAATCGGCACGCCCGTAAGCATCGGCACAGCTCTGAAGGCAGGACTCATGGCGCTCGCCGCGGAGGGTAATTCCACCGCGACGAACATCCTCGAGTCCCAAGGCGAGACCTGGACAGGCGAGCTGCCCGGTATCGGAGAACATGCGGACCGCGTCTCGACGACCCGCAACCTCCTCGCGTTCGAAACTGGCCGGCCTCATCGCCGGAGTCGAAAATCCAAGTAAACCCACAAACCAACCCTTTAAACCCCGCGTTCGCGCGGGGTTTTTATTTGCACGGAGAGGCTCATTGCGTATATCTAATATTTATGATATAGTTTTGCCAGACTCTTTCCCATGTCCCCCACAAAGAAGAGCGCGTACGATGGCTGGGAACGGCTCTTCGCAGCGGAACCACCGCAGCATGAGCTCTCCCGTCTCGACGAATCAGTCGGGTCCCAGGAACGAGACATCTTCGAAATCCTCGAAGACGAGCGCCGCGAAAGCGAGCGCTTCACGTTCCTCGAAGAGCTTGCTGCGCTCGCGCGCGGCAGGCTTCGGGATCTTGAAATCGAATGGAGAAAAAAACACCCCTACGGCGAAATCGAACGCGAGTATGACAAGGATGGCAATCCCGTCCCTGAAACCCTCGCGGCGATCCACCGCGGAAATTCGGAGAAAATCTCGACTCCCATGTATCTCAAGCTTCGTGGCAAAGCGGTGCGCGAGGTCGTGAGAGGCATGCTTCCTACGTGTCCTGACAAGGAGACGTATGAAGAGATCGTGAAAACGATCAAAAGCCTCATGGAGACGAGAAAAGTGCGCGGTCCGCGGACAAAAAGTGCGAAGGTCGCAGCCAAAGCCGCCGCCCCGCTTCCCACCCGGAAGTACCGCCCGAAGACCCGCGCCGAATTCCGAAAGCTCATCGACGAGGCGAGCGAGTCCCTCAGGCACTCACCGCCGAACAACGGCGAGTTGCTCCTCCCCGGAATTGCTTCCCGGTACATTCCAAAACCGATGAAGCACGGGCATCGCACCTGGCGCAAAAGGCGCACGGCGATTCCCTCCGAAGAGCAGCTCGGCAGTATCATTGCCGAATCTGAGGCCGAACAAGCCCGGGTAGAACTCGGCAGATCGCCCGACGAAACAGGGATTCCTGTGCACGAGGGCGATCCCGGCTTCTAGCAAGCGAGACCACAAGGTCTCGCTTTTCTTTTGCGCTATAATATATCCATTATTGGCTAACGCACTCCAATGCTACGGAACAATCTGTTCAATTTGATGAACCAGGTGGTCCAGGAATCAAAAAGCCTCTGGCGCATCAAGAACGAGTATATGCAGGAGTCCGTCGGATCGGACGATATCATGGGGATGTGGAAGAAGCTCGAGAAGCAGAAGGAAGACACGGTGAAGGAGCTTCAGGACCTCATCAAGAAGCATAACGCGTAGAAAACGCCCGCCCTGAGCGGGCTTTTTCTTGATAAAC
>DASTXF010000080.1:0-3544 GCA_035765615.1 Minisyncoccota bacterium
ATGACCATCACGCCATGGCATTCCGCCGTCGACTTCGAAATTGCCGAGCGCCACAAACTCGACAAGGAGCAAATCATCGACAAGTACGGCAAGCTCCTCCCTGTCGCCGGAGAATTCGCCGGCATGAAGATCGCCGAGGCAAGGCCGAAAATCATCGAAAAACTTGCTCAAAAAGGTCTCCTCGTAAAAACCGAGGACTATACTCACAATGTTGCCACAGCAGAACGCACCGGCGGCATTATCGAACCGCAGATCATGAATCAGTGGTTCATCGACGTAAACAAGAAAATCCCAGCCCGCGGCAACAAGTCGCTAAAAGACCTCATGCGCGAAGCCGTTTCGGAAAAAGGCGTGACGATCATCCCTGATCACTTCGAGAAGATATATATGCACTGGATCGACAATCTCCACGACTGGTGCATTTCCCGCCAGATTTGGTATGGCCACCGCGTTCCGGTCTGGTACCGCGGCACTGAAACCTTCGTTAATATCGAAGCCCCAAAAGACGACGGGAAAGGCTCGTGGACTCAGGACGAAGACACGCTCGACACGTGGTTCTCCTCGGGCCTTTGGACATTCTCGACCTTGGGCTGGCCAGAGCAAACATCGGATCTCAAGACATACCACCCAACGAGCGTTCTTGAAACGGGCTACGACATTCTCTTCTTCTGGGTTGCCCGCATGATCCTCATGTCTGAATACATTCTCGGAGAAATTCCGTTCAAGACCGTCTATCTCCACGGCCTCGTACGAAACTCCGACGGGTCAAAAATGTCGAAATCGAAAGGCGCTATCGATCCCCTGCAGATGTGCGACAAATATGGAACGGACGCGGTACGCATGTCGCTTATCGTCGGCACAGGACCAGGAAACGACACTAAAATGTCGGAAGACAAAATTCGTGCTTACAAAAATTTCGCGAACAAACTCTGGAATATCACCCGCTTCGTGCTTACGTCTGCAGAAGGCGAAATGCTCGATCCGGCATTCACCGCTTTCTCCGAGGATGACAAGAAGATAAATGACGAATTCACTGCACTTCTGAACGAAATCACCAAGGAGATGCAGGAGTTTAAATTCTATATCGTCGCAGAAAAGCTCTATGCGTACGCCTGGCACGAATTCGCCGACATCATCCTCGAAGGATCGAAAGAAATATTTGCCAAGGGCTCCGAGGCGGACAAAAAGTCGCGAAAACAGCTTCTCTTGCGCGTCCTCAGCGGAATTTTGAAGGCGCTCCATCCGTTCGCCCCGTTTGTAACGGAAGAAATCTGGTCCGATATGCCTGTTCAAAATAGGCGTCCTCTCATTGTCGAAACATGGCCGATATAAACAACACCGGAACGCTTCTTGCATATGCCGCCCTAGGCGGCATATTGCCGGCGCTCTTGTGGCTGTGGTTTTGGCTTCAGGAAGACAAGCTTCACCCCGAACCGCGTTCGCGTATCATGCTCGCTTTCCTCGGCGGTATGGTTGCGGTCGCGCTCGTCTACTTCCCCGAAAAGGCCATTTCCGCATACACAAACAATCAAAATGTGGTGCTTTTCGTCTGGGCCCTTTTGGAAGAAGCGGCAAAGCTTTTCATGGCGTGGCTCTTTGCACTGAGAACCCGCGATTACGACGAGCCGATTGATGCGTTGGAATATCTCATCACCGTCGCGCTCGGATTTGCGGCGCTCGAGAATACGCTCTTCATCTTAAATCCCCTTCTCGATGGAAATGCCCTCCAAGGACTCGTCGTAGGCAATATGAGATTTGTCGGGGCGAGCCTTCTCCATGTCGTTTCCTCAGCCATGCTCGGCTACTGTATTGCCCGCGAATTTTATCGGAGCAGACTCGCTAAAAATATCTGGCGCACGATCGGCCTCTCTCTCGCTGTTGCATTGCACACCATCTTCAACCTGTTTATAATATACGACAACGGAAGCAAGACATTCTTCGTCTTCGGCTGCCTCTGGGCCGCCGCCCTCGGAGTGCTCCTGCTCTTCGAGAAGACAAAGAAGGTCATCTCCTAAGCTCAAACACATAACATGCAACCAGCAAAAAAATCGTTTTTCGAGAGGCTCACGGGAACCGTGAAGCTCGAGGATGAAGAAACTCCGGTCGAAGCCGAGACCGAAGAACGCGGTATTCTCGATGACTCGGAAGAAGAAGGCCAGCTCACCGTCGACGTCTTCCAGACCGCCGATGAAATCGTCATAAAGACCATGGTTGCCGGCGTCCGCCCTGAAGACCTCGACATCAATATCACCCGCGACATGGTAACAATCAAGGGCAAGCGCGAGGAATCGATCGAGATCCGCGACAACGATTACTTCCATAAGGAGCTTTACTGGGGCTCGTTCTCTCGAACTATCATGCTTCCTGAGGAAATCGAAGTCGAGGAAGCCGAAGCCGTCGAACGCCACGGCCTTCTCACCATCAAGCTCCCGAAAGTCGACAAGTCAAAACAGAACAAGCTCCGCGTAAAGTCAGTCTAAACAAAAACCGCGCCAAGATAGTCAGGGCGCGGTTTTTGTTTGCGTATCAATGCGATTCGATGTGCTTGGGGCCAGGATCGAACTGGCGACCTACCGCTCTTCAGGCGGACGCTCTACCAACTGAGCTACCCAAGCATGTGTGTTACTGACCCAAAGACGTGAATGCGCTGTTTCCGGTGATCTGTCCGAGGGAGCTATTCAGCGTGTTCACGTATGGCTGGATAAGATAATATGCTCCGAACGAAAGTGCAAGGATCACGATCCAGTACGCAACCTTAAGATACGTGCCTGCGCGTTGTGACCGCTGAATCGAGCGCAATATGACCGCATTCTCTTCGACGAGCCTGCGCGTTTCGATAAGAAGCTGCT
This sequence comes from Minisyncoccota bacterium, assembly GCA_035765615.1. Classification (GTDB taxonomy): domain Bacteria; phylum Patescibacteriota; class Minisyncoccia; order Phycocordibacterales; family UBA6065; genus UBA6065. Next base: position 2,850 of record DASTXF010000080.1, read on the forward strand.
TCTCTTCAGGGGTCATTGCCCTAGTATACCCAAAAAAGGCCTGAAAACAAGCTCAAAACGGGTAACTGAAAATCGTGGTATCATACGGCCATGATGCGAGAATCGCTTGAAAATCCGGATAATCCGGTAGCGGAGCTTTTAAAAGAGCTCAATAAAAGCTGGGAAGACAATTACCCAAATCGGGATAATGCGCTCGAAATTGCTTCTCGATTGCCTCCTGAACTAACGAGAGAAATCGCTCTCAAAGTATTCAAGAACCACCTCGAAAGCAAAGGTCCGCGCATCAAAAGCGCGATGACTATCTTAGACATATTTGATATTCCGAAAGACGATCCTCTTGTGCAAGAAAAAATCTTCGAGGTGATCATCGAAAAGCTCGAACGAGGATACATCTTCGAAGGCTCGGTGGATTATCTCAAGAAAGCCTTTTCCGTCTCTGATGAAGTGCTCCTCTCCCCGAATGTCGCAGAAGCGGCGCTCAAAGGAATAGAAGCGATCGCGCGAAGCGGCCGGCGTCCGGAGGAGATTGAGAGCCGGATAGCAGAAATCCAGGAACAGTTCAACATTCCGAGAGCAAAAGTAGCCGCAGCAATATCGAAAGCCCAACCATCGGAAATATCCTTGTAATGTGCCCTCAGTAGGAATCGAACCTACATCACTTGTTTCGAAGACAAGTACTCTATCCATTGAGCTAT
>DASTXF010000081.1:0-12637 GCA_035765615.1 Minisyncoccota bacterium
CAAGAGATCAATTCGACAATCTACAAACCAGTCGAGATTTATTCGGCTCTCGCCGTTTTCTTCCTCATCATCTGCCTACCGCTCAACGGTCTCGCCTTGTGGTTGAAAAATCGCTACACCCGTAATCTCTCAGAAAAATAATATGCTCCAAGCTTCAAACATCACTAAGAGATTCGGCGACAAGGTTGTTTTAGACAATGTGAGCCTCACTGTCAATCCAGGCACGATAACCTCGATTATCGGTCCGAGCGGAAGCGGAAAAACAACACTCCTCAAGACTATCGGTATGCTTGAGCTCGCAGAATTGGGCAAGGTTGTGATCGACGATATGTCCTATCAATTCCCCACAAGCATTGAGGGACGAGAGCCGTGGCCGAAAGTAACCATCGTCTTTCAACAGCTTTTCATTTGGCCGCATCTTACCCTTAAACAAAATATACTATTGCCGCTTGGTGAATCAGTCTCGAATGAACAACAGAAACAACTCAATGAGCTTATTGAGACATTCGATATGCACGAGTTCATAAACCGCTATCCAAACGAGGTATCCATTGGCCAGAGGCAACGAGCGGCAATTGTGCGCGCACTCATGCTCAATCCCAAGTACCTTCTTTTAGATGAAGTTACCTCTTCGCTCGACGTAGAGCAGATTTCAAGCATCCTTTCCCACCTAGGTGAGATTAAGAAACGTGGTGTTGCCGTGGTGCTCGTTACCCACCTCCTCAATTTTGCAAAATCGGTAAGCGATCAAGTGATTTTTCTCGAAAATGGTAAAATCGTAGTATCGGGACCGAGGGATATACTCGAAAACTCATCCAACGAGCGATTGAGACAATTTACCAGTCTTATTGAACAAGCAAGCTAATGAAAGATGCTAAAGAAAAAAATGATGCCTACGACGCTCGATTCGCTGAATCGCTCGGCGGTAGCGAATATGACGACCTCCTGCTTGCTCTCGATTTTTATAATGAGTTTCAGGCAGAAACGGGCAAAGCGCTCAAAGAATACATCAGCAAGTATTGTAAGGACCTAAAAGTAATTAAGGTCTTGGAGGCTGGTCCAGGAACAGGCATAACGACGCTTGAATTATTGAAAGCCGACCCTCGGGTGAAAGTAACCTCAGTAGATAACGAACCAAAGATGCTCGAAGCTGTAAAGGTTCGATTTGCCGACATGGGTGATTTGAGCACAAGGGTTGATTTCATCCTTGCCGACATTCTCAAGTTCTTGGAATCATGCAAAGACGAGAGCTTTGATGCTTTCGCTTCTGTCTACACCCTACATAATTTCACGCCCGATTTTCGCAGAAAGGTTCTCAACCTAATTGCTAAAAAACTAAAGAAAGGTGGCATATTCATCAACGGCGACAAGTATGCTCAGGATGGCGAGGCGCACCGAAGAGACTATGCGGCCGAGTTAAAGAATTACGATAAGTTCCTAGCTGTCGCAGACAAGGAAGAAAAGGCTGGAAACCTCCCGCGAGCCGCACATTTTAGGAAAATACGAGAGGAATGGATCAATCACTGCGCCGAGGACGAGAAAAACAAGATAACGGTAGTTGAGCAGAACGAGATATTCAAAGAGCTTGGCTACAAAGATATTGAATGGAAAAAGAGGTTCGATCTGGTGGTGACAGTTAAGGCGATCAATGGTTAGAGTCTTAGGCTTTGATAAAAGCTAGAAATGCCTTTCCAAAGGCTGTTATCTCCTTTACTCGGGCTTCTTGCCCCGAACCAAAGTTGTCTGCAAAAGCAGTGTAAAGAAGACCCTTATAGCCGAGAAAAAGCATTGTTTGGTTGTTTTTATTCTTTCTATCCTCTGCAACAAGTGCCATAAGCTTTGGATCTCTCGGCGTCATTCCGAAGATAGCGTTCTGAATATCACTCACCGTTACTATCATTCCACCCGCTCCAGGTAATGTATGAAGATATTTCGTTACTGGGCCGTCTATATCCCACAGTTTCAAAAAATCAATCTCGTCGAGAGAAATGGTATCGAGAACATTGTTCATCCGAGTATACTCATTGAAATTAGGGTCTATACCCTTACCGACATTCAAGAGATAGTTTCGAAGAAGCTTCCTCTTTTCTTCGGAGGCTTCTTTCATGTGTCTTTCGAGGATGTTGAGAAATAGCGTCTTAAAGTTGTTTCCCTCGATTACTTCTTTAACGAACTCGTCTCTATGTTCGTTAATGTAAGTGACCATTTCATTTACCCTCGACTGGCCAAAATCTCCCCACGCATTGATTATGCCAATTGAAGTCGACATCAACACACCCCAGACAGGGTTAATACCAGTCAGACTGGTAATTGTCTGCATCAAAATTGGTGGTATTTGCCTCGAAAGATTCGCTATGATTTCTTTACTATCCATATTGATCCTAATCCGTCGAGATTAGAATATCATGGACTTTGCTTCACTAAACATAAAGACATCCCTGCGGATGCCTTTATGTCTCTCTAACAATCAATGAACGCTTAGCCAAGGCTACTAACGAGAGACTCGATTGTTTCCCTGTTATACGACCGATTCAAGATTTCTGACGATTTAGGGACAATACGATTGGCCGCAACAACGCGAAGCATGTTAGATACATCGGAGTTTGCGTTCACAACATTAACTTTCTTGTCTGAGTTTATAGAGAAATCCTCACGGAGTTTTATGAGCTCATGTGCGGCGGATCGGGAAATAAAACGCACCTCAGAAAAATCCAAATCCACTTCCTGTGCGTTGGATTCGAGGATGTTGTTTTTGAGCGACAAAACTATATCGCGGGAATTAAGCGTCTCAGCAACAAGCTGAGCAACGTTAAGATTTGCCCTTGATTCTTTATTTTTAGTTTTGAAGAATGCTTTAAACATATTTATTTTCCTTATCTACCATCTATCATACTACGTGCACGACTCCCCAGAAAGTCTCCCAAATGCCCTACTCGAGATAGGGTGTTATATCTATTGGGTTCTTTGGAATAGGTATCCTGTAGCCGATTACGACACCTTGCCAGCCCAAGCTCCCTAAGTCAACTATGGCGTCTTTCATGTCTTTGTCGCAGTAGAGGGCGCTTTTACCCGATATAAGCATGAAACTTCCCTTCAGACCCTCACACACTACTCTCTTAGACGTTCGTACACCATAGCCTCTTTCAATGTCAGATTTGGTTGAGTTACCCTTCATAACTTCAGTAATAGCCTGTTCATCGGTGAAGCTCAACCCTTTCTCGTCTTTATATGCTCCGCTCAAGCCTCTGCCCCGATCAACGATACAAATATCGAAGTAGCCCTTTGATGGGTAATACTGCCCGAAAATATAGCCCTGCTCTTTCTTGCTATGCTCAAAGATATTCCCGACCAACTCCCCGATCGGATAATAAATCACATTGCTTGTGCCCTCGATAGAACCGAGTTGGCCGAGAACGAAATCACCAAACATCTGCTCAAGCCTTTCCCTGTCTGCCCCAGCGTTCCTTAACAAGACGCTGATCGGCACGAAACTCTTATTTTTCTGCATCTGTTGTTCCAAAGACGAAACGGAATTGACTCCTTTTGGAAACTTGATGGCGTTAAGGTAGGAAGTGGTCTTTTTGGCCGTAACCACGGAGTCGCTCCCTGTCTCAAGGATATAGGCGGCAAGCGGCAAGATGAGCATCGGGCAACACCAACTAACCTCATCAAGATTGAAAGTCACTTTTTCAGCAGTATCCAAACCTTGAAGTGCTTTCAGGAAAGAAAGGGCTTGTGACGGCAAGGATTCGCGCGATGGATTTTTTACGATAACGGTCTTCATAGCTTTTATTATAACTGACTTCTGTTACCATGACCTTATGACCGCGAACGGTGAATACCCCGAAATCCCTAGAATAGCGGTTCTAACTTCGTCCAACAGGGCGGACTCGTTAGAAACTCTAATTTTATACGGCTTCTTTGAGCCAGTTTTTTGTATGGTTAGGACCTTATTGACAGTTTAGAAAGAAATGATAGAAGTGTGACAAATGAACATTTACCAATGGAAGGTCATTATCTACCTCTATAACATCGAAACCGAGAAGGAATACTACGCCATCAAGAAATTCAAAAGGGATTTTTTTCCGAGCCCAGAAATGGACCTTTTTCTCGAGGGTATGAGCGAGGAGTTACGGGCCGTCTCTGTTCAATATACCGAAACCGATCTCGATGGAAAGAGAGTGCAACCTCATTTCGTGATCCACTTGCGAACCGCGGTCGACAACACAAAAATGAGCAATGCTTTCAGGGCCACTCCTTTGGACATCCAGAATCTGAAAAAACGGGGATGGGTTTTAAGTAAGGCGTAGAAGCCACCCCAACTCAAGCCGGCTTAAAATAAGCTGGCTTTTCATTATTTTCAAATTCTTTCGAATGTTCTAACCTCTTGTTCTCACGCGGCCGAGCAAACGAAAAGGTCGAACAAGGACGCCCAGCATGTAGTTATACAAAGGCCACCTCAGCTTCCATTTGATTCTTGGAATCGATCGCCCGCTCAAGCATCCTATTCGCCATTTCTCCCCAATGAGAATCGGCAAGTGTAATAATCTCAGATGGATTGATTGTCTTTATGGCTGTAACCTCACCCGCTGGATCAGCTTTGAAATCACCCATAGGCTCAACGAGACAAGCTACGCGCACAACATGATAAGGCGGTCCCACGGGAAACACTACCTCCTGAATACTCACAAGCCGCATCTTGTTTATTCTCATGTTGGTCTCCTCTAAGACTTCCCTTCGCGCAGCGTCCCTCACACCTTCACCTTCCTCTACTGTGCCGCCCGGAAGGCCCCAGCGGCCTTCGGCCTCATGAACAACCACAAGCTCGCCTTTGTAAAAGCAGTAGGCTCGTATACTATCGATTTTCTTTCCTTCAAAATCTTTTTCGCTGGTTACGTCTCTATAGAAAACAGGTAACGGCTCGCCGTTTTTGCCAACTACTGTTGATTTGATCTCCATGAGGTCAAGGATAGCATTGTTCTGACCTGATACCTCTTACATTGAGAATTAATTTGACAAATAACTTATATATTGTATTATATTGATAGATTACCTCCCATGAAAAAATGGCACAGCAAAAAAATCGTTCTGTGGGACGATGTCGCTCAAGGGCTCGCCAAGTTCGCGAATAAAAAGCGGCTTAAGCCCGGTGAATTGATCATCGTAAACCAGGAAGAACACGAAGGCAGCTCTGGCGGCGAAATCATGGATAAGCTCGGCACCGAAGTGGAACTGATTTACTTCGCCTGATTTATCCCTGAAGGCGTACCCGCGAGAGCGACGCGCAAAAACACTCCTCATTACCGCATGGTCCGCCCAGCGGTTTTGTTTTTTTAATCTCACATCCTCCCGCTGACAAACAAAAGAAAAGCCGCACCCCTTGGTGCGGCCTCGTAAACATTTGGACTCTTAATTCACTGATTCAATTTGGCGTCAGACTCGTTTGGTATTTCACCCTATTTCGCTCGTACTCCTTTTTACCAAAATAAGCTCCGATGCTCCCAATTGATCTGAATCCGAGTAGATTCTTGATTGAACAGAAAAGAAAGCATGTAATCCAGGCAATCGGGCCGGCAAAGAAACAGCACGCCGCAGGAATTATCCCACGTAGAATGAGGTAATCCTTGCTGAATCGTTCGCCTCTCCGACATTTCTTCCACTCGTAGTGCCATTCGTATAACACTGCCGAGAGCCAAATGACAGGACCTACCCAATAGAACCAGGCCTTGATGATTTTTGTCGGCATAAGATAGCCGATAAATCCAACAACGAAGAGAAAAGCCAGGATCCACAGAAGGTCTTTAACACTGACAGTTTTGTTTTCCATGATCAAAGAGCGTCTTTTTTATTATACATATTTTTTATAATATGTCAATAGAATAATCTTCCTCTCTTGCATTTCCTCCATTTCCGCGTAGTTTCGAGAAAAGACGCACATTTCACCATGTATAGAGACAAATCCCAAAAGGCACTGTTTGTAGGCATTGGAGGCGGAAATGACGCCTTCTCCGCCATACTCGCGGCGCGCTCACTCAAAAGGGTTGGCTACGAATGGGACGAATACGCCTTCGCCGGCGTTTTGAGCCCCTTCCACCACCACACGACAACCGAAATCCACATCCCGGGCGCTTCGCTCGTGAAGCACGATTCGATGCGCTTCCTTCTCGCGAAGGATGGCGGATCTCGAATCGGCTTCGTCGACGCGGCGATTGCACGACTTCTTGGTGAGACTTCGGAATTCGAAGGGGCTCCCCTCTTCGGACTCAGTCTCAAGGATGGTTCCATTGGACTTGCCCAGACGTTTGAAGTTCTCGCCCAAATCTACGGCACGATCGTGCTCGTCGATGTTGGGGGCGATTGCTTTTACCAAGGCTCGACCGATACGCATGTCTTGAGTCCCATGTTCGACGCGATCGTGCTCAACGCATTCGTCAAATCACGGGTTCCTGGCATGCTTTTCGAGACAGGAGCGGGCACCGACGGCGAAATCGATCCTGAACCACTGGAAAAAGCCATCGGGGGCACGAGTCCGAACACCTACTTCCTGCATCCCGACGACATGTCGGCTTGGGAGAAGTTGTACGAAACCTATATCTCTCCGGTGCGAAAAGGAAATACCGTGCCGGCCACGATTCAGGCATTCAAAAGCGAAGAACCTGTGATCGAACGCGAGTACCGCGCCCGGGCCCACGTCGACAAGCTCCGTCTGTACTCGCCGTTCACGCAGCGAATCAACACGGGGCTCGCGAAAAAATTCTTCCTCATCGAGCCGAGCAGCATCCGGAATCCGTTCGCCATCGACTGCACGAATCCCTTCGACTGGTTCATGAAGACGCAAGTCGCCTTGAACCGGACGAACTGCGAAGCGAACCACGAGCTTCTCTACCAGGACAGGAAGCTTGGGCGTTTTCTCACGCCGTCGCCGCTCTTCGAGAGCGACGGCCGGCGGGCAATCGTCTCGTACGGCATCGACCGGCTCATCTACGGAAAGACTGATTTCGTGTGGATGTTCCCGGACGATTTTGAGAGCATCGATCCGGATCAGAAAGCATGGCTCATCCCTTCGGGTGACAAACTCCTCACCGTCACTGTCAAAAACAAACGGTAAGCAAAGCCGGGCGCATGCGCCCGGCTTTTTTATACAGATTTAATCCAAGCAGAGAAAAAGCCCCGCAAGTACGGGGCTTCGAAGCCGAAATCAGTCGTACCGGTGCTCGAAGGCGTGACGGATATCATCCAGGATCCGCTCTTCGGCCTTCGGGTCGCCGGGCGGATGGTGGTATGCGATGGCGCACTCCGTGTTATTGCAACGGAATGTCACGACGTGCCTCGCGTACCGATCTTCCTCGCCGACAGGAAGGCTCATCGAGAACGGTGGGTCGATCTTTTCCACATCGTGGACGACGTCGCCCGTTTTGCAGACGACGCATTTCGGGGGCGGTTTTGGGGCCGGTTTTGGGTCTTCCATAAAGGTGCTTTTCCGCTATCCTACCGTCTCGCTCGTTTTTTGCAATCCTATTGGTATAATCCGGCTATGCCAAAAGCAAAGCCCATGAAGCAGTTTATCGAGGCCACTTCGGACAACCCTCCGCGTCCGCTTCTTGTTGAGGCGATGAATCACGTTTCGGAAAAGGATGCAGCCCTTGATCTCGGCGCCGGAGCGCTGAACGACTCGAAATACATGCTCACCCTCGGCTTCAAGCGCGTGGATGCTGTCGACATGGCCCCAGCGTCAAAAGAGAAAGCGAGCGATATCACGCTCGGCGGCTTCACCTTTCATTTTTGCCGGTTCGACGAATACAAGTTTCCGAAAGACACATACGATCTCGTGAATGCCCAGTACGCCCTGCCCTTCAACCCGCCGGAAACTTTCGGAGAAGTTCTAAAAAGCGTCGTCGCATCGCTTAAGGAAGGCGGCGTCTTCGTCGGACAATTTTTCGGCGACCGCGACAGTTGGAACGTCAAAGGAAGCAAGAAAACCTTCCACACGATCGAGGAAGCACGCAAGGATCTCGCCGCCCTTGATCTCATTGAATTTCGAGAAGAAGAGCGCGACGGCGTCACCGTCTCAGGCGAGCCGAAACACTGGCACGTCTTTCATTTCATCGCGATAAAGGTCTAGTGTGCTAAGCTCAAGATACTGGGCACGTGGCGGAATTGGTATACGCGCCGGTCTTAGGAACCGGTTCCTTACGGATTGAGAGTTCGAGTCTCTCCGTGCCCACCAAGACGGTTCTTCTATTGACACGATACTAACTATCGTGATATAAGATTTTCCAGAATGAAAATCCTGATCGTTGATGACAACGGCGACCTCCGCCTCCTGATCAAAAATGCCCTGGCTTCATTTTTCGGGGAAACAGTTGAGATCCGCGAAGCGTCGACCGTGTCGGAAGCGAGGCTGGCGCTCGCCGACTTTCCTCCCGACGTGGTCTTCAGCGACGTGAATATCGGGAACGATTTCGGTCCCGATCTCGTTCCGGATTTCCGCGCTCGGTCTCCGCACGCGCTCGTCTGCCTGATGTCAGGCAAAGCCGAGCCGCCGAACCACGGAGCCGACCGCTTCTTCCCGAAACCGGTGAAAATCGCCAGCTTCAGAAACGCCGTTCTTGAGGCCGGCACCCGAGCAGCGTAACCGGGTAGTCTTTCAAGGGAGCTCTTCGGAGCTCCCTTTTTATATTGCAGGGCTATACGAAGCCCTCACACCGGCATATTTGTATTTGACTTTTTCTAATAAATGGTATATAATACTTATCAAACAGTTCGGGCCAGGATTAGTCCTCGACCCTTTTGAAAACTTCCAAAATACACCACAACCACAACGTTTCAGAGAATTACCTATATGGCAGAAACAAAATCTACCGAGGCCAAACAAGAGCCTCGTCACCCCGCCATGCCGGAAGGCGCGGCGCAAATGCAGATCAGCGCGCAGATTCTGTGGAGGATTTATAATCCTTACCACTTCCTCAACACGAAGGGCATGAAGTCGGTCGAAGAGACCATCGTCGGCATCACCACTTCCCTCATCCGGAATGTGGCGTCGCGGACGCAAGTGAACGCCCTCATGGCGAAGAAGATCGACGCGCAGCAAATGATCCGTGACGGGATCAACAGCAAGAAAGGCCCTCGGCGCCCGTTCAAACCGGCGATTACCGAAGGGGACACGTTCCTCTTTGGCGTCATCGTCGCGTTGCTTATCTACCTGCCCTCATTCTTCACTGAAACGAGGCTGGAAGCGGTCGCGTTCCGTTTGTTGAGCATTGCCGTGTTTTTCAGCGGCATCCGGCGCGTGCCCATTGGGTATGGCGCCGCGGTAACCCGTCTCGGCAGACGCATGCAAGGTTCCGGAGATGGCGTAAACATCAAGGAAGGCTGGTATTGGCTTCCCTGGCCCCTCTTTGGCATCGAGCGCGTCGACATGCGGTTGCAAAAGACCACAATCGACGGCGACAAGATGATCGACGTGATCGCTGGCAACGCCGAAGGCGCTGACAGCGATATCCCGAATATCGGCGACGAAGTTGACCGTAACTTCTCCGCCATGTCGGGAGCCGACGTTGAACGGGTTGATCTTCCTAAGATCATGCCCGACCAGAAGGTGCTTGACGCCCTCGAAAAGAAACGGATCGCTCAGGCGGAAATGGAAGCTGCAGCTGAAAAAAGCCGCAGGCTCCAAGAAACCATGAGTGAGTTCAAGAAGACTAATGAAACCGCCAGCCCGGAGCTCGCCGCGAACTTCGCATTCGGAGCCGCAGGGCTTCCTCTGCCCGTTCCCGGCTATTCCTACGACTACGATCACGACGTGATCCAAGTCTCCGGTGCGACCGATGCTGACAAAGCGCTCGGTTCCGGCATCGCCCTCATGAGGGAGATGCGCGGAATGGCGCAATCGTTCGGCGGAGGAGGCGGAGGCGGAGGCAAGCGCAACAAACAACGCCGCGGCCCGGGAGGAAATCCCGGTAACCAAGGCGGCCAAGGCAACCAAGGCAATCAACCTGGAGGTAAAAAGTAATGGCTGAAGAAAAGGAAAAGAAAGATGATCTTCCTGAGGAGACGACATCGTTTGGCGTCGTCCTCGCCCGGTTCATCGCCGTAGTCATCGTTATCGGCCTCGTCGTCTACTTCGTCATCCTCTCGGGTGGCAAGAAGACGGCGGCGGCGGCGGAAGCGCAGGCGTCCCAGCCTGCCCTCTCCGTCTCGCCTTCGATCGCGGGAGTTCCCCGGCCGTATCCGGCAGGGGCACCCACGGTCGAAACCGCTGACATTCGTCACCCGCGGACTCTCCGCAGGGGCGAACAAAGCGATTGGCACGAGATCATCGGCCGGCGCGTCACCATATCCCCCGCGGACGCTCACGTCTTCTACGAAGTGAGCTACATGGACGGATCGCGTCGCACCTTCGAGATCGAAGACGGCATCCGGTACGAGCGCAACCGTGACGGGTCGCGGACCAGGCTCGCGGAGCAGTATCAAAGCAACAGTTACTGGCCGGGAGCTGCGCAGCGAGAACGGTTCTGGTGTCCGGAAGGAGAAATCGATTACGTCGTGTGGTAGCCGCAAGGCTCTAAACGACGCGCAAAGGGGCCGAGGCGAATGCCAAGGCCCCTTTTTTATTGCTTTAGTTGCGCCCGGGCGTACATATGAAAAGCCCGCGCAGAGGCGCGGGCTTTTCTTCATCCTTCTACACGCCGAGCGTGTTCTTGATAAGAAGAATGATTCCCCAGACCGATATCATCACGAAGAGGCCGATTGTGCTGTATATGACGTGATTGCGACCGTTGAGCCTCTCCTCCGGATCGTCCGCCTTGCGGATGTAATTGAACACTCCCCAGAGGAAGTAGAACACCGCGGCGGCGAAGATGAGCTGGACGACCGGATCAATGACAACCTTGAACAGATTCTGAACTGCATGGCAGCTCAGCGCACCGCCCGGGCAATTCAGAATCTTGTTATTCATGGTTAGCCGTTAATCGGAATCGACGGAAGCTGATTCGTGCCGTTCGTCGTTGGAGACTGGTTGCTCAGGCCGAAGGTGTTAACGAGGATGTTCACAAGACCCCAGACGGACACCATCACGAAGATAGCAATGACGCCGTAAATGATCGTGGTCTTTGCCTTGTCCTTCTTCTCTTCGTCGCCAGCAAGGAAGAGCTGGAACATGCCCCAGACGAAGTAAACGACTGCTGCCGCGATGATAAGAGGCAGGATCGTGTTAAGGAGGCTCTGGATAAAGCGGAAGATGTCCCAGATGCTCTGGATTGCTGCGTCAGCCCACAATGGGAGAGCGAGAGACAGCGCCGCGATATAGGTGAATTTTTTCATGATAATGCTACCTAATAAATAATGCCGCTAAAAAAGCTTTGCCCCTTTATTGTACCAGGAAAACGACCTGACTGGAGCCGCCATGGGGATATCTCCTTACGGAGCCTGCTGGTGGAACTGAGGAGCTGGAATGTAATCCCTGCTCAGATTGAAGGTATTGTCGAGAATATTCACGAAGCCCCAGATCGAGATCATGACGAAAAGGCCGATAATGCCGTATACAACGGTCTGCCGACCGCTTTCCCTCTTTTCCTCGCTCCTGATCATTTCGAAGGCTCCGTAAATGATATATACGACGGACGCCGCAATGATAAGTACGGTGATGTCGTCGATAATGCCAATGACGCAACCCACGACGCCCTTCAAGCCGTTATCGGCAATGGAAGAGCAGGCCGAGAGTCCGGACGCTGACCCGCCGCCGGAAAGAACCGCTGCCGCGTTTGCGCCATTCGCCGTAACAAGGGCGGTCGCGAGCATAAGTCCGAATATCGCTTTCTTCATGATGCTTAGTGCTGTGATAAATTACCTAATACAAATATTGTACACGCAATCCGTGCACTTATCTACAATGCTTATCCTCATGTGAAAAGCCCCATTTTTAGGGATATTTGGGAAAAATGAATATGACGAGCCAGAAACGAACGTATTAACGATGGAATAGTACGTCAAAGAAGCGCCCCTGCGTTTCGCTATTCTTTTCTTTTGGGACTTTTTGACTATGACAGCAGAAACGGAAGAGCCGCGGCGGCGAGGACCTGCCCTGGCTTCTTTTCTTGTAGTCCTCACGTTCATCGTTGTCCTCGTGATCGCGGCCGACTTGTTCTTTTTCTCGTCGTGCCCATCACTCTCGGACCTAACTAATGCCAAGGCGGAATTGCTCGCCCAGACAAAATTCTCGGCCCAGGCCGAGGCTGACGAGCACAAGAGGATCAGGGATGAGATCGCCACGCTTCAGCCGTCGGGCCAAGAACTCATCAAGGTTGCCGATTCGCTCATGAAGATCACCGATCTTATGGCGAACAGCAACACCGCAACCCAGGATGCGCTCAACCGGCAGTCGCAGAAACTCGACCAGGCGATCGCAGCCATGTCGGGAATCTCGGCGGGAAGTTCGACCGACCGAGCAAGCGCGAGCGCCGTATTAAACGACGTGTCGCGCAAAATCTCGGAACTTGAGGCGAAGCTCGATTCGCCTCCTCCCCTGCCCACGACGCCGAACACGGTCTCAGGAATAATGACACCTCCCATACCGCCCCAGCCGCCCGAATCGAAACCGGCCGACACCACGGTAGTCCAGGTGAAGCCGACTCCTGAC
>DASTXF010000082.1:0-29479 GCA_035765615.1 Minisyncoccota bacterium
TCTACACGACCGTGAACGCCGCATGGCCTCGCGGTTTCCACCCTTTTACGGCCTACGCCGTGAAAGCAACTGCACCTACAACCGAAACTGAAGGAAAGGAGACTGAATAGTATGGGAGAACATGTGCTTTCTAAGGAAGCCTACACGCGCGTCGCCGATTCTGTGCGAAGCGAAGGGGGCTCCGCCACCCGTCGCGGGGAACAGCGTCTCGAATCAGGCAAGGGGCTCGATCCTCTTGTCGATCCGAAAGGCTTCGGCGCCATCAGGCGTTCGATTTCCCGCAAGGAAAAGCGCGGAGACCACTTCGTGCTCACCGTCGGCACGGCAATGCTCCTCGAGACCCAATTCGACGGCACGAGTTCCATGCGGGACAACGTCGACCTGGCGTTCGGGTCGCTTCCGAAGGGGTACCATCTCCTCAAGGAAGCGGACAATGCACCGCTCGCGCGCTACGATCTGCAGAACATCAACGGCGTCTTCAACGACATCGGTGACAGCGTTCTGCTTACCCGCTCGCAAGCGGAAATGGACGAGAAGATCGCGGAACAGCTCCGCCTTCTCATTCCGTGCCGGGCCGGAGGCGACATTGAGGAAGATCCGCATTACGGACTCTTCGGTGCGGCCTACCTCACGGCGGCCGAAATCGTGAAGTACGGCCTCAAGTCGTATCATTTCACGGCCACGGATGCGCCGGGGCGGCACGAGACCATCTGGTCCGAGCTGCGCCGCGTGTACGGAGACGACGTGCTCGATATCGTCGAGTCGAATGGCTTCCAGATGAAAAAGGGAAGTCTGCCATCGACGACCGAAATCGTGGCTGAGCTTCTGAAACGGGCGCATGCGTTCGTGATCCAGATCGGCAGCGATTCGGATACGGCGCGGTTCTGGACGGAAATCTACGGCCCCGAACGGGTCGTGACCATTCCGACGGCGCGGCACATCGCGGAGACGGAAGCGGCCATTGTCGGCCTCACCGAAGGAACCCTCGACCTTCAAGGTCTCGAGGAATTCCTCGTTGAGGAAGGCAAGCTGTCGCATTCCTCGGCAGGCCTCATCAGAGAGGCTGTCGCGGGCATTCCGATTGGCGCGCAGGCGGCCTTGCCGAATTTCGGCAAGATCCCGCTCAAGGGCGCCAAGTTCGCCCAGAAGAGCGATCTCTGGCCGATCGACGCCAAAGAGCCGGCCGCTGCGAAACCCGCAGTCAAAGCCGGACCCAAGAAGGGAATGTGGCGCCCATAAGCGCCTTCCCGCAAGGGCGGCCCGAAAAGCCGCCCTTTCACTTTACCGATGCACACCAAACAGATATTCACCGTCACCGACCTCGGGGGAGGCGACGGAGGAAAGGGAGGAATCGTCCATAAGATCGCCATCGAGACAAATGCCCATACCGTTCTCAAGGTAGGCGGCGCCCAAGGCAGCCATGGCGTTCGCACTTCGCGCGGCGAAGCGTTTAACTTCAGCCAATGGGGCTGCGGAACATTCGAAGGCGTGCCAACCCATGTCACGAGCCTCATGGTCATTGACCCTGTTGGCTTCGTGCATGAGGGCAACCGCCTGCGCTTCCAGCACGGCGTTCCGAACGCCTTCGACATGATCACTGTCGACGAAAACTGCCTCTGCGCGACGTCATTTCATGGCATCGCATCCCGCCTGCGCGAACTTGCGCGGAAAGGGAAGCAGAAAGGCACCGTCGGCGTGGGGATCGGCGAAGCGAAGCTCGATTCCGAGCTTCGTCCCGATCTCGCGATCTATGCGAAGGACCTCGGCAGTCCCGATTTATTTGATCGGATCGAAGCAGTCCGAAAGCACAAGCTTTCGGAGCTGTCGGAAATCATCGAAAATATCAGGGATCTCTGGCCGAACGATCTCAGCCTTGCCGAGCGTGAGATTGATCTCTTGAACGACGAAGGCTATTCGCGATGGATCACAGCGAAGTTCCACGAAATGAAATCGAGGACTCGCATTGTTCCTGCTGAATACCTATCGCGCGAGATTCTTTCGAAAGACGGCACTGCTGTCGTCGAGAGTTCCCACGGCGTCCTCACCGACAAGTACTACGGATTCCATCCGTACGTATCACGGCTGCGGACATTGCCGGAAGCGACAGCGGGCCTCCTTCGGTCAGCCGGTTACGATGGTGAAATCGTGCGTCTCGGGGTAACCCGGGCGTATCAGATTCGCCACGGCGCCGGTCCTCTTGTGACCGAGTCTTCCGAGCTCACGGACAAATTGCTGCCCGGAAGCCACAAGAACGAGAATCGCTGGCAAGGGAAGGTTCGTGTCGGGCCGCTCGACTTCGTAGCCTTGCGCTACGCTGTCGATGTCTGCGGCGGACCGGGTGCGTTCGATGGTATCGCTGTCACTTGGTTCGACCAGATTCTTGTCGCAGGCGCGTGGCGCATGTGCGACCGGTATCTGAAAACGAATGGTTCCGAGTTCTTTTCTTCCGATGGCCGAACGATTAATGTTCGGCGCGGCGAAGACGAAAGCCAGATCCGCCGTCAGGCGGAACTTGCGGAGGCGCTCTTCAAGTGCGCTCCTGCGATTGATTCGCACGAGCCTCTCGGAAAGGGTGACGAAGCAAAAGCGACCGAGCTTTGCTCCGCGGTCTTCGATGAAAAACTCGGAGTTCCGGTACGGATGATATCCTTCGGATCGACCGAGGATGGCAAGGTTTGTCTTTAGGACGATTGCAAGGCGGAAACTCCACGTTTCCGCCTTTTTTCTTGCCCGGTTTTTATCTCGCCTCGATCATTGACGCTAGTGTGTCTTTATGGTAAAAGGTGAAAAGAGCTTATTCTAAGCCCTCAAGCCCTTTGTCAGTGTCAGTGGATCCACAAACACAAGGAGTAAAAAATGGCACCTGCAGAAAGCAGCCCCGCGGCACCCGCCGCGGCCCCCAATGCCTGGGAAGAACGCATCAAGGCGTTCTCCGAGGCAGTTTCGAAACCGGCCGATGACATCGTCACGGCCTTGAAGCCCCTGGTGGGCGAACCCGGACCGGCGGCCCTCGCGGCCCTCTCCGATCCCACGGCGGTGACCGACACCGATCTCCAGGAAGCCCTCTCGAAGGGCGGCCCGGCGATCCCGCTCGGCATCCTCCGCAAGAACCTGTCCAAGCTCCGCGGCCCGCAGATCGCGGGCGAGCCGGCCACGGCCGAACGCGCGCACTCGTTTGATGCCTTGCCCTCGGTTCCCGAGGACGCGAGCTTCCTCGAGATGCTCAAGGTCGGCGGCAGTCTCAAGGTCGGCAAGGTCGAAGTGATCTCCGCCATGAAGGCGGCGATCGCCGAACAGCTCGGACTCTTCGACATTCCGACGACGCTCACCGAGAAGATGGAATCGTTCGCCGAGGCGCAGGAAGAGCCCGTCGGCCCGGACTTCTACACGCTCAGGAAGCTCATCGCTCGCCGGAGCTACGCCGAAGTCCTCGCTGTCCTCGACGTGCCGGGTGATTTCGTCACCGCCGGCCGCCGCTCGGCCTTCCTCGAGAAGCTCAACACGCTTCTCTGGCCGGAACTCGCGAGTTTCCACCGCCAATTGGTGGGGTGGTCCGACTCGTGGAATACCGGCGCGGCGAATCCCGGCCTGGCCCTCACCATGATGGCGATGGCGCAGTCGGGCAATCGCATGGCCATGCCACCTGGCATGCTCCAGCCGCCGGATACTTCGGCGGTTCGCGATTCGGCCGAGGCGCTCATCAACACCATCAACAAGGTGTTCGCCGGCTTCGGCATTCCCGTCGCCCGCGCGCTCGCCTACGACGCGACCAAGATCAAGGAGGTGCTGGAGAACAACAAGCTCCCGCCTGCGATCGGCGCGACGAACAAGGACCAGATGCTCAAGATGCTCGGCATCGCGGTCGGCGCGGATTATGTCCGCACCGAGCGGAACATCACCCGGTACACCCTGGCGGCCATGGAGCTCAAGGACGTCCCGGGCGGCAACGAGGAATACGCCTATCTCGGCGCGCTCCTCCAGCTCGGTCTCACCATCCAGTGGGACAAGCTGCCGGGCGGCGTCGCCACCCGTGCCGGAATCGGCCGCGGGACGCGGAACGGCATTCACGAACGGGCCTTGTAGAAGGGTTCCCTCAAACAAAACGCCGGACAACCAATGGTTGTCCGGCTTTTTTATTCCTACCGCGAGATGTGAGGCAGGAAGACTTTCTTGAGGAACAGCTTCGAAGCAAGGCGGCGATAGCCCGGATCCCAGAAGGATACGTTCGTCGCCAGAGCATCGGACTTCGGAACGAATTCCGACGTCCGTTCCGGGTTCGATCGGGCATACCCTTTGTGCATAAGGCGATAGAGCAGGATGTCCCGCTCCATCTCGAGAAGCCAGACCGTCCGGGCGCTTTGCCCGAGGATCCGTTCAGAGCCGTTTGCGTAGAGGTACCGTTCGAGCACATCGGCGAAGAGCCTCCGCAGGACGCTTTCTTCGCCCGTCCAGATGCTTCCGAAGAGGACATGAACGAGCGTGCTGTCGCCCTGCGTGCGGTCAGGATCAGGGAAATCCCTGATCCTGAGGCCGCGCTCATCGCTTTCGAGCCAGAAGTCCACAGGCATTCCGATGCCAAGCGGCTCCAGGGTTTCCTTCAGGAGTTTCTGGATGGCAGCTCGATGCTCGTACGGCACGCCAGGCTTCACGAATATCGCCGTGTCGAGGTCGGCGGTGCGACTCCCGTATCCCTTGATGCGAGAACCGTACGCGATCGCGACGGGCAGAACATAAGCGCCCGCTTCGCTGTGGGCGATAGCTTGCGCGATCGATGAATACTCATCGACTTCGATTGAGCCAAGGGCCACGCCGCCTTCGAGATCGGGCATTTGGAGCCCGAGGGTCGAAAGGATGTCTGCCTCCGCGACGCCTCCGGCAACAAGCCGGAAAAACGCGCTTTCGGCAGCGTCGGCTGTTTCCTGGTCGGCATCCGTAAGGCACGCGGCGAGAAAGGGCTTGAACGAAGGGAAGAGGTCGGGAGCAGTCTCGGTGGCCATTTGCGCCACGAGAATGCCGATCATTGTCATATCGGCATCTTCCTGACCAAGGTTTTGCAGAAACGCGTCGGCCGAGATGGTTCCCGCCTTGAGAAGCAGGGAAATATCTTTGGCAGCCCGGCGTATTGCCGCAGCCTTGTCGCGTTTCATTTCCCAGGCGATCCTCGTCTTCGGTTTCCCAAAATAGAGGTGAGAATCCTGGCTTTCCTTGATCTCTTCGCGCGCCAAGGCGAGCCGTTCAGAGAGCCGTGTCGAATCGTAATGCTCCGAAGGTTTCGGATCATTGCCGATGCAGTCGATGGCTTCCATCGCGCTTTTTCGGAGGGTGAGGTTGTCTGCCGAATCACGGATGAATTCCGCTTCTTCGCGCGAAATGAATCCTTTCGCGATAAGAATCGGAATGAAGTGCGCGGCTTTGACCACGCGGGGCAAGGGGCCCGTGCGCATTTCCGCCTCGGGTATGTCCCCGTCAACGAAATTGGCCCGGGTGTCCTCGCACGAAAGAAGCTCGTGCCACGCCCGCAGGTACGAATCGCGGAAACGGCTTGCCGCTGCGGCAAGTTTGATTTCCGTGGGTTTCCAGTCTCGCTCCGGGAGGAGCTCGAAGGGAAGGTAGAGGACAAGCCGGTCGCTCCAGGGTTCCGCGTGCAAGTAGAACGCGAGCCGCTGGTATGCGGAGGCGGCTTCGATCTCAGTTACGAGACCTGCAGCGACAGCCTTTTGGAGGCTCATCGAGGGATTGGGAATCCGCCGAAAGAGCGAGTCGAGGTCGTCGATGGCCAATCTGCGCCATTCAGCGTATTTCCTGAGCCACGAGTCGTCGAGGACGCTTTTCCTCCAGAACGAATCTTGGCCGGGATTAAGAAGCGAGTCGACCGGGGGCCGAATCGCCAGAAAACATTCTGTTTGCTTCATGTGTAAAGGAATTCTTTCCCCTTTCTATAACGAATATTAAGCTATGTCAAATTATCTTTGGCTCGTGGAATTTTAACTTTCGACAGACATCTGCTATAGTCAAAACCCAATATTATGTCTCTTTCAATCGGCATCGTCGGTCTCCCAAACGTAGGCAAATCAACCCTTTTCAACGCCCTTACTCGAAAGAGCGTTCTTGTGGCGAATTATCCGTTCGCAACTATCGATCCGTCAGTTGGCGTCGTCGCCGTCCCTGACCTGCGCCTGTGGAAGCTTTCGGAATTTTCGAAATCGAAAAAAACCGTTCCGGCTGCGGTTGAATTCGTTGATATTGCGGGCCTTGTGAAAGGCGCGGCCCAAGGCGAAGGCCTCGGCAACAAATTCCTTTCGAATATCCGCGAGACTGACGCTATTGCCGAAGTTGTGCGTATATTCGAGGACGACGATATCATTCATGTTTCGAACAAGATCGATCCGCTCCGCGACATAGAAGTCATCAATATGGAGCTCATTTTCGCCGATCTCGATACGGTGACCAAACGCATGCAGAATATCGGCAAGGACGTGAAGGCTGGAAAAAAGGAAGCCGCGATCGAAATGAAGCTTTTGGAGCGTTTGAAGCCGTCGCTTGAAGCGGGGAATCTCGCGTCGACGGTTTCCGCAGACGAATTCGAAGCGCCGTTCTTGCGCCAACTCCATCTCCTCACTTCCAAGAAAATCCTTTATGTTTTGAATAAGAAAAGCGGCGGCAGGAACCTTGATGAAATGAAAGACGAGCGCTATACGAAACTCATCGATTTCATTGAGAAGAGCAAGGCAGGCTACGTCATCGTCGATGCGGGCATCGAACACGATTTGAAAGACATGTCGGACGCAGAGAAAGCCGAAATGCGCCAGGGGCTCGGCGGTATCGATAATGGCATCGATAACCTCATCAAGAAAAGCTACGAAATTCTCGGCCTCATTTCGTATTTCACGACGGGTGAAGACGAAACGCGCGGTTGGACGATTCAGAAAGGCTGGACGGCGCCTCTTGCGGGCACGGCTATTCATACGGATTTCAAAGACAAATTCGTGCGCGCTGAAGTAATCGAGTGGGACAAGCTTCTTGCGGCCGGCTCATATGCTGCCGCACGCGAAAAAGGCCTCATCAGGACCGAAGGCAAGGAATACATCGTAAAAGACGGCGACGTGATCGAGTTCAAGATTTAAAAACGCTCCATGAATTATTGGCTCGTAAAATCGGAAGGCGAGTGTTATTCGATCGACGATTTAAGACGAGATAAACGCACTGCGTGGGAAGGCATCCGTAATTTCCAGGCGCGGAATTTTATGAAAGATGGCATGAAGATCGGAGACTTGGTGCTTTTCTATCATTCGATGTCGGAGCCTACGGGTGTTTATGGAATCGCACGGGTTCTGAGCGCGCCGCATATCGATGCATCCGCGCTTGATCCTAAGGACGAACATTACGATCCGAAGGCAGTGAAGTACCAAAAAGAAGGAAAGGATCCATTGTGGTCTTGCGTCGATCTTGAATTCGTCAGGAAATTCGATCGGCCGGTGTCGCTCGAAGAGATAAAAAGCAATCGCGCTCTCGATGGCATCCTCGTTGCGCGCCGAGGACAAAGACTCTCCGTCATGCCAGTTATCGAGAGTCATTTCAAGACAATCGAGAAGATGGCCGGGTAATTTGACGCGTATATCGAGTCGTGACAGTATGCCTTCGGACTAGGATTCTTATCCTATTTGCTTGTCCGGCCTCATCCAAGTGAAAGGACTGTCACATGTTGGAACAGCTCAAGACAATGCTTAGACTCATGATCGCCGACGACGAAATGTTCGATCTCGCGGCCCGGGCGCTCAAGAAGACCCACGATGCGCTCGTGAAAAACGGGTTCACCGAGGAACAGGCGACGCTTATCGTCGCGCACCAGGGCATCGGCGGGAAGACGAGTTGACGTCAGATTGACAGAAATCGTCCCCTAGCGTAATCTCACCGCCAGAGCTTGTAGCTTCCATAGTAGTTCAAGTCGCTCCGTATAACGCGTCCGGAAGCGGAAGGCGGAAGCGGCGACCGGGTCGCACAGGACCCGAGAAAGACAACACCTACTAGGTATCGCGAGCAGTCCCGCTAATGGCCTGCCGATGCATATAGCCCGGGACAATGTGCAAGCACTGTGCGTAGCTAAGGAATCGGTATACCTGGTAGTTGAAATGATACGTGGAAGGACAGTCTTCAGAGCCGGCGCAGGTTCGCTTGCGTCGTTCTCCAAACCCTCGTGCTGGGATGCACGAGGGTTTTTGTTTTGTCCAAAATTTCTGGCGCAACAAATAAAAGCGCCCCTATGATGAGGGGCGCTTGAATGATTCTTGGAATACAGTCGAGGTGAAAGCGCTGCCATCTCTGATCCAGGCGAATGCCTGCTCGATGACGATTTCGTCCTTGAGCCCGGTGATTTCTTCTTGGGTGACTTTCTTCCAGATGGCCGTAAGAATAGCAGGATCTCTCCATGGCTCTCGGAGATTGGTCATCTCCTGGAGAGGGAGATTTACACCCCGGACTTTCGAGCGCCATTTTTCCGGCACGTGGAAGGCGAGGGCGATCGACACTCGAACATGAGGAACGAATTCCCGGAGGATTTCGAGATCGGCCTCCCTGAGCGACGGCCTGCCTTGGTAACGGGCGAGATTTCTGACGAAGCCCGCGATACCTTCCGGTATAGCGCGCACGCCTCGATAGTGCTCAAGAAGGACAGTCACGACCTCCTTCGTTACTTCATCTCGGACGACGTCGACAGACTGCTCGTCTCGTTCACTCCAGACAAGCCAGTGCCTTCGGTTGCTTCCCGGTTCCCGGCCGCCGTTTAAGGCGATGCCGGTCGAGATGCAATGATCGATATCGATATCGTAGAGAGAGGTGCGGTGCATGAGCCGCTTACCTCCGTGGGCTGTAAAGCGGGTAACAATGTTCATTTGTTCTTAAAATACTTATAAAATATTGTCCGGTCAAATCAGTGGATAACTCGATTGCGCCATTATCTTGCCAAGTTGATATAATTGATGGGTAAAAGTCGCAAAATTATTAAGTTAATCTTTTGAGAACATGAAGGCACTTCACGTGATCGCTTTCATCCTCGTCATTGTCGGCGGCCTTAACTGGCTCCTCGTCGGCCTTGGCGGAGATTCTTGGAACGTTGTTGCCATGCTCGGTTCGTCCGTAGCTCGCATCGCTTACGTTCTCGTCGGTCTTTCTGCCCTCGTCCTTGTCTTTTCCCACAAGAAGGACTGCAAGATGTGCGAGGCGAAGGCTTCCCAGCCAACGATGTAGTCCTCTGCGACTCATCTCCGAAAAGCCGGCTTCGGCCGGCTTTTCATTTTTAGGCCTTGTGCGCTATATTCAATGCACCGAAAACCTCATGAAAAAGTACGACCATAAGAAAATCGAGAAGAAATGGCAGGGGGAGTGGGAACGCTCTCATATATATAAGACGGGCGCGCCTGCCGCCAAAAAGCCGAAATTCTATATTCTCGACATGTTCCCGTACCCGTCGGGCGAAGGTCTTCATGTCGGCCACCCGAAAGGCTATATCGCGACCGACATCGTCTCGCGCATGAAGCGCATGCAGGGATACAACGTTCTCCATCCAATGGGCTTTGATGCATTCGGCCTGCCAGCAGAAAATTATGCTCTCAAGACTAAAACCAATCCGCGCATTGCCGTCGCTAAAAACGTGAAGCGCTACAAGAAGCAGCTCGAAATCATCGGCTTTGACTATGACTGGTCGCGCGAAGTGAATACCACCGATCCGAAATACTACAAGTGGACGCAGTGGATTTTCTTGAAGCTTCTCGAGAAGGGTCTCGCATACGAATCGTACGAGCCGATTAATTGGTGTCCGTCATGCAAAACCGGACTCGCGAATGAGGACGTTGTGGACGGCCGCTGCGAGCGCTGCAATACGCCTGTTGAAAAGAAGCCGATGCGCCAATGGGTCCTCCGCATCACCAAATACGCCGATCGTCTGCTTGAGGACCTCGATGCCAAGGAATCAGACGTGCCTCTTATAAAAAGAACAATAGGAAGCGACAAGGTGCGAGCCGATTTGCCGTTCCAGGAACGTCACGCCATCGTCTCGATCGTAAAACACTGGTCGGAAGACAAATACCTCTGCTCTCGTTATAAGAAAAATGATTGGCAGGGATTCATTACGGGCGGAGTTGAAGAAGGTGAAGACATTGGCAAGACCGCCGTGCGCGAGGTTGCTGAAGAGAGCGGATACGAGAGCGCACGATTCGTGCGCACATTCGGCCGCGTGGACTCGCAGTTCTATCATGAAGTGAAAAACGTCAATCGTTTCGCTCATTTTACGGGCGTCTATCTCGAACTCGCTGACGGCAAACGAAACGAGCCTGCGGAGGAAGAAAAGGCTCTCGCCGATGTCGTGTGGCTTTCGAAAGAAGAGGTTGGGAAATTCCTCAATAGGGAAGACATGAAATATCTCTGGGATCTTTTTACGGGCAAGAAAAAGCAGGAAGGCGAAAAGCCGCTCCTCGAATGGCCGGAATCAATCAAGGAGGCGCAGCGAAACTGGATCGGCCGATCCGAAGGCGCGGAAATCAACTTTTCGCTTAAAGTTGGCGGAAAGGAACGTTCTGAAAAACTTACCGTATTTACAACTCGTCCGGACACGCTTTTCGGCGTGACGTATGTTGTTGTTGCTCCTGAACACGCATTTGTCACCGAGCTTTTAAAGCATAAAGAAAATCTTAAGAACCACGATGATGTCGTGAAATATGTTGCGTCAGCTCGCGTCATGACGGAAATCGAGCGCACTGATGCCAAGAAAGATAAAACCGGCGTGAAGCTTGAAGGCGTTGCCGCTGTGAATCCAGCAAACGGCGAAGAAGTACCTGTCTATGTTGCAGATTACGTCCTTGCTGATTACGGAACGGGCGCAGTTATGGCTGTGCCGGCGCATGACGAGCGCGACTATGCTTTCGCAAAGCGATTCGGGCTCAAGATCGTAGAAGTCGTCCTCGGCGGCGATGTTTCGAAGGAGGCATATATCGGATCAGGCAAGCTCGCAAACTCCGGCGAATTCTCGGGTTCTGATTCAGAATCGAGCAAAAAAGCCATTACCAAATCTGTCGGTGGTGAATGGGTCGTTAAATACAAGCTCAAGGACTGGGTCTTTTCACGTCAGCGCTACTGGGGTGAGCCAATTCCGGTCCTTCACGATGGAACGGCTGTGATTCCTGTCTCAGAAAAAGATCTTCCGGTCGAACTTCCGAATGTTAAGTCCTATGAGCCGACAGGTACCGGCGAATCGCCTCTTGCTGGCATTGCAAAGTGGGTCAATGTGAAGGTCGGCAGGGGTAAAGACGCGAAGATTGTTAAGCGCGAAACAAACACCATGCCGCAGTGGGCAGGTTCTTCGTGGTACTACCTCCGATTCATGGACCCAAAGAATCCGAAAAAGCTCGTCGATCCGAAAGCGGAAAAATACTGGAACCAGGTCGACTTCTATGTTGGCGGTGCGGAGCACGCCACCCGACATCTCATTTATGCTCGTTTCTGGCACAAGTTCCTTTATGACATTGGCGCCATTTCCACCAAGGAACCGTTCAAGAAACTCCAGTCGGTGGGTCTCATCATGGGCGAAGATGGCAGGAAAATGTCCAAGCGTTTCGGAAACGTAGTAAATCCGGATGATATCGTTTCGGTCTATGGCGCCGACACTCTCCGTGTCTACGAAATGTTCATGGGTCCGTTCGATCAGGCGATTGCATGGTCGACTTCCGGCATCGTCGGCTCGCGTCGCTTCCTTGAGCGCGTCTGGAATATGCGGGAAAAGGTAGCCTCGAACGAGACTGAAGAGGCATCATTCCCGAAGCAGGCCGATGTACTTCTTAACAAGACCATAAAGAAGGTCTCCGAAGACATGGCCGCGCTCCGCCACAACACTGCAGTTAGCTCGCTCATGATCCTTTCGAACGAATTCGAAAAGGCGCCGTCTGTGCCGCGCGCCGCGTACGAGGCGCTCCTCAAGCTCCTTGCACCGCTCGCCCCGCACATGGCTGAAGAGCTTTGGAGAAGCCTCGGAAACAAAAAATCAATCCATGTTTCGACCTGGCCGAAGGCGGATGAGTCAAAGCTTGTCGAGGAATCGGTGACGATCGTTGTTCAGGTGAACGGTAAGGTTCGCGGCAGCTTCGAGGCGTCGAAAAACGCGGCGAAAGACGATCTTGAGAAGGCAGCCCTTGGTCTCGATGAGGTCAAAAAATGGACAGAAGGGAAGGAGATCCGAAAGATCATCGTTGTTCCCGGAAAGCTCGTTTCGATCGTCGTAAGCTAGGCTGCTATCCCCTTGACAAGGCCATTGACAATGCACTAAGCTTGACTTAGTATCAAACCAATGATAAAAAGGTAATTACCTTTATTACAAGTTTTTTAGCAAGCGAACGCGCATTTAAAATCATGACTGCCACTCTCACCGTTAAGCCGAAGCAGGTCGTTAAGGCTCTTTTGAAGAGCCTTCCCGAACGCGCCCAGGAAGTGATCATCCGGCGCTACGGCCTCGGAAAGGATCCGAAGAAGATGACCCTTGAAGCCATCGGCAAGACGTATGGCATCACCCGCGAACGCGTTCGCCAGATCGAGAACTACGCCATCTCGAATATTCAGAAGTCGAAGGAATACGAGGCCCAGTCCGCGGCCTTCAAAGAACTCGAAACCATGATGCGCGACATGGGCGGCGTTCTTGCAGAGGAAGACCTCCTCGACGCAGTCTCTAAGGACCCTTCGACCCAGAATCATATCTATTTCCTCCTCGTTCTTGGCCGTGCCTTCAAGTGGCAGAAGGAAGACGAGCATTTCAAGCATCGCTGGCACGTCGACGAGGACACCTCAAAGAAAGTCGAGGACGCCCTCAAGAAGCTTTATAAGAATCTCAAGGATGACGATATCATCCCTGAATCCGAGATGATTGATACTTTCCTCAATCACATCGAAGGATTGAATGACCAGTATCGAAACGACGAGATCCTCAAGCGTTGGCTCTCGCTCTCGAAGAAAGTCGGCAAGAATCCTCTCGGTGAATGGGGCGTCGCTCACTCTCCGAACATCAAAGCTAAGGGCATGCGTGATTACGCATTCCTCGTGATCAGGAAGCACGGTTCTCCGATCCACTTCCGCGAAGTCGCAAAGCAGATCGAGAAAATGTTCAATAAGAAGGCTCACGTTGCAACGACTCACAACGAGCTCATCAAAGACCCTCGTTTCGTGCTTGTCGGCCGCGGCCTCTACGCTCTCTCTGAGTGGGGCTACATGTCGGGCGTCGTCAAAGACGTGATCAAGAAGATCATCGATAAGAACGGCCCTCTCACCAAGAAGGAAATCATCGATAAGGTTTTGAAAGAGCGTTACGTGAAGGAAAACACCATTCTCGTAAATCTCCAGAATCCGAAGTATTTCAAGAAAGACAAGGAAGGCCGGTACTCAGCAGTGGCATAAACAAAAAAGCAGGAGACCTCTCCTGCTTTTTTGCTATAATGATTCCCGTGAACATCTTCAGCGCAGTTCTAAGCTTCATAGTGAACATCGGGTTCCCTGAGACCGCTCGTTGGCTCGTTTTCTTTGCTGTCGTCTGGGTTCCGATCGTGATATTCGAATACGCCTGGGGCATCTGGGTGCGCTACGTCCGCACGACCTGGATTTCAAAACAGGAAAAAATACTCCTTGAGATCAAGCTTCCGGCCGAGACCGTGAAGTCACCCCTTGCCATGGAACTCGTCCTCACCGGCCTCTACCAAACGGGCGGCGAAGGCACGCCGATCGATCGTTACTGGGAAGGAAAAGTCCGTCCGTGGTTCTCGCTTGAACTCGTTTCGATCGACGGCGAGATCCATTTCTATATTTGGACGTTCAAGAGCCAGCGAACGATCGTCGAGTCAAACATATATGCGCAATATCCAGGCGTTGAGATCCATGATGCCAAGGACTATACCGAGGATGTATTCTTTGATCCGGAAAAATACGACCTCGCCGGATGCAGGTTTGAAGCGACTGCACCCGATCCTCTTCCAATAAAAACCTACGTTGATTACGGTCTCGATAAGGACCCGAAAGAAGAATTTAAGATTGACCCAATGGCACCCCTTATTGAATTTATGGGAACGCTTAAGAAAGGCCACCAAGCATGGGTTCAGTTTGTCGTTCGCGCCCATACTCAGGAAAAGACGCCGTTCAACAACAAATATCCTGATAAGTGGAAGGAGGAAGCGAAAAAACTCGTTAAGGATATCCTCATGGAGAACGAGAAGGACAAGGAGGAAGGCGACCTCAATGCTGGCAAGCTGACACAGGGTCAGAAAGATAGGATATCGGGTATTGAGCGCGCCTTAACGAAGATTCCATTCGATGCGGGTGTCCGTATCATCTATATCGCCCCTAAAGACGTCTTCGACAAGGGAAATGGAGGCGGACTTACCGGATCGTTCAAGCAGTTTAACGCACCGAACCTTAACGGTTTCAAGCCGGCCGAAGGCATGTCATTCGACTACAAGTGGGAAGACTGGTCGGGAAAGAAGCTTCTCCATCGTAAAATTGAGCACTTCCGCGCGTATTGCGAGCGTGGGTATTTCCATTACCCATTTATGAGGAAGTGGACTGTCTTGAATACCGAGGAGCTTGCCACGCTCTATCACTTCCCAGGCAGCGCAGTGAAGACGCCGACATTGAAGCGCATTCCGTCAAAGCGCGCCGACGCCCCTTCGAATCTTCCTATATAAATGGATTCTGGTTCACTGAAATACATCCAAGAGCCGCCGCATGAGGAGCTTCTTCCGCCGCCGCGCCGCTTCAGGCTCCCGGAAAAGCGACGACTCGCCCTCGTCGGCGCGGCGGTACTCATTCTTTTCGTCTTTTACCGGATATTTCTCGCTGCTCCTGCAGGGAATCAAGCAAATGAACAGACGATCGTAACCATTCCAAGCGGGGAAGGGCTTACCGGCGCTGCGCGCATCCTTTCTTCGGCGCATCAAGTCCGATCGCAGTTTTTCCTCAAGGCGCTTGTCGTGCTCTTTGGTGGCCCTCGCGCGGTTCAGGCGGGCGATTACTATTTCGAGCGTCCCGAAAGCGCTATCTGGGTAGCCTGGAGACTTACCCACAGCGTTTATGAATTGGTAAATGTCCGCATCACCGTTCCCGAAGGCCTCAACTCGAAAGAAATCTCTCTTCTTTTTGCCAATCAGCCGCTCTTCACAAAATTTGATCAGATTGATTTCCTGAAAGCCGCTGCTCCCCATGAAGGATATCTTTTTCCTGACACGTATTTCTTCCCGCCGAACGTGACTGCCCGCGCTGTAGTCGACGCCATGCTTGCCACATATCAGAAGCGCATTACCGATGTGAGATCCGATATTGCAGCTTTCGGCAGGCCAGAGGCCGATGTTATAAAAATGGCTTCCATTCTTGAAGAAGAAGGCAGAACGACCGAAACGAGGGAAATCATTGCTGGAATACTCTGGAAACGTCTTGATCAAGGCATGCCTCTCCAGGTTGATTCCGCGTTCGCTCTTGTGAATGGAAAAAAGGCAAGTAAGGATATATCGTTATCGGACCTTGCCATTGATTCTCCGTACAATACGTACACACACAAAGGTCTGCCACCGACGGCGATATCGAACCCGGGTCTCGATTCGATCCGTGCCGCCGTTCATCCGATCGCGACTAAATATTACTACTATCTTTCAGATGATCAGGGAAACATGCACTATGCCGTCACGCTTGACGAACATGTGGCAAACAAACAGAAATATCTCTCGAATTAAAAAAGCCGCCTCATTCCGAGGCGGCTTTTGCAAAAACGATGGAGCACTGGATCCACGGCTGCTTTTCCGGCATTTGGCCGGTTGAGGCAGTGTAGAGCTTGTCTGCTTCCAAGATGTTTTCGGCATCGCACTCGAATGCGGTTGCCGGTGGTGCGGGGTGCTTCGAGTGGTCTTTGTATGTGTAGTGGTTCATTGCCACATTCTCCGTGCTTTTCTGTTGAGGAGTACGACATCGAGTATGTAATAGAGCGCGGGACAGCCAAGGCCTATGCCAAGGGCAGTCCATGCTCCAAAGAAGGCGCATCGGTGACCGATGAATGCTGAAGCGCCGCATAAAACGATGACGTAGAGGAGTGTGAAGTGCTTTTTCATGTGCTGGACTTATAACACAATAACACATTTATCTCGGAAAATCAACAAAAAAGCCGCGACGTATGCCGCGGCTTGAGTTATTTTGCCGCCTCCTCGCGAGCGAGATGCACGCTGTGGAGGAAGAACCGGCCATTTTCGAAAAGGACATGGTCATGGTATTCGGGCGTCGCTGAACGGGTGAGACAGAGCTTCCAGATCTCGAGGGCGTATCCTGTGTCGATCTCACGAAGCGAAGGGTCGATCTTCTCGGGGAGATAGATGGCGCCGTGCTCGGTGTTGAAAAATCCGAAATCGATGGAAAAATCGACGACAGGATTTCGATCGAGATCACGCGCGTCCTCTTTCGAAGGAGCTTCGTCGTGGAGGACGCCGTGAGCGTCGACCCAGTAGCTCTTTTCGAGGAATCGATACGACAGCTTCGATACGGCTCGTTGGCGTATGGATTTCCGGGCCTGCTGTTCGTTCGTCACAGCCTTTTCGCGGAGACCGTCGTTTCGGATCGAGAATTTCACGCGGCACGGGAGCTTTCCTGGAAACGGCCCGATTCTGTGATTCACAGGCTCGGGGAGCGCCGCGAATGTTCTCTGTTTGGTCATGATGGTATGTGTTTTGGTTGAAGAACGTTTCGATTAATGCTACATATACCCCATGGCAAGTCAAACTCGAGGCAAAGTCTTTGTCGGTCTTTCCGGCGGAGTTGATTCATCGGTTTCCGCAGCTCTTCTCAAGGAGCAGGGTTTTGACGTGACGGGCGTTTTTATAAAGGTCTGGCAGCCCGATTGGATGGAATGTTCTTCGCGCGAAGACCGTCTCGATGCTATGCGAGTGGCCGTAACGCTCGGAATTCCGTTTGTCACCCTCGACCTTGAAAAGGAATACAAACAGGGAGTAGTTGATTACATGATTTCTGAATATGAGGCCGGCAGGACGCCGAACCCCGACGTTATGTGCAACCGAAGCGTAAAGTTCGGAGCATTCTTCGATTGGGCCATGAAGCAGGGTGCGGATTATATTGCGACCGGCCATTACGCCTCGATCCGCTGGGAAAACGGGGTCTCAAAACTCATTGCGGGCAAAGACCAAGGCAAGGATCAGTCATATTTTCTCTGGACGCTCACCGAACGCGAGCTTTCAAAGACCATATTTCCGGTGGGCGGCATGGAAAAGAGTCAGACGCGAACGCTCGCGCGCAAATTCGCTTTGCCTGTTTCAGAAAAGAAAGACAGCCAAGGCCTCTGTTTTATCGGTAAAGTCGATATTAAGGAATTTCTTTCCCACTACGTCGAATCAAAAATCGGCGAGGTCATTGATGAAAATGGTGCAAAGATCGGCACTCATGACGGCGCCGTGTTTGTGACGCTCGGCGAGCGGCTCGGCTTCCAGCCATCAAAGAAATCAGCGGATGAAAAGCCGTATTTCGTAGTGGCAAAAGATATCCTGAGCAATACGATTACGGTTTCCCATCGATCACCGGACGGCAGCTTGCCGATCGAAAAGAGGGAGTACAAAATTATCCGCGAGAATTGGACCGTCACGCCAAGCAAAGATAAAGAGTATTGCGCACGAATCCGCCACCTCGGCGATCTTCTGCCATGCAAGGTGGAGGGGGATAGGGTGATTTTTGAAAATAAGGTCATTATCGCGTCCGGCCAATCAATTGTTGTTTACGACGGCGACATTTGCATAGGTGGGGGAATCGTGGTTTGATTCCACAAGCTCTTTTAATCATGCATACACCCCGAACACTGCGGAGGCTTCCGCGGTATCTTTATCGTCATCATTCCCGGGAGGCCGGCTTCGTGCGCGTCCCTCTCACCGAAGTGATCGTTCTGCGCCTGTTCTACAGCCAAGTCCTCAATGTTGTTCGCTTCATTGCGCTCGGCTTCAGCATCGTCTCCGTGACTGTGTTTGCCGGGACTTCTCCCGATGATACGAACCTCCGGATTCTCGGATTCGCTGCCTCCTTCAGCCTCCTCTTCGCGTACATACTCGCGAGCGGACTCCGAAGAACGGCCAGGTTTTCGGAAAGCGAACAGAAATACTATCAAGACTTCGTACATTTCGTGGAGCGCATCGAGAATATCCTTCAGTTCAACTCGGGCGCGAGAAGCTGGGGTGATTTCCCTCGATCCGAAGATCTGGAAAAGGAAATCGTTCGCAGGCTCACGGAAATGTCCCGCGAAGTAAAAGGTCCTCACGACCAGAATTTCGTCGATTTCGCTTCTGCTTGCGTCTTCTTCAAAGCGCGAGGTCTTTTGTCCGAGGAGAGCGAGCTTGAGCTTTCGAGGAATACGGGCGTTCTCATGAGCGAACCCAAGTATCGCTAACCAAGGCCGCGCTTCATGCGCGGCTTTTTGATATACTGTCTTCATGTCTCCTCTCATGATCGTCAAATCGACGGGCGAATCGGAGCCGTTTGATCCGGCGAAGCTCGCCAATTCCTTGCGAAAAGCAGGCGCGTCTAAAGAACAAGCAGAGAGCGTCCTTCTTCATGTCGAGCGCGACATGGTTTCTGGCATGACGACGACCGAGATTTACCGCCATGCATTTGAGATACTCCGAAAGATAGCCCAGCCCGTCGCGGCGCGATATTCGATGAAGCGCGCAATTGCCGATCTCGGCCCGAATGGCTTTCCGTTTGAAAAATTCATTGCCGAGATATTCAAATCGGAAGGGTATGAGGCCGTAACCGATCAGGTTGTTCACGGACACTGTGTCGAGCACGAGGTTGACGTTGTCGCATGGAAGGGCGAAGAACTCGTCATGGTGGAAGCCAAATTCCACAACGAATCGGGAATCAAGTCCGATCTCAAAGTCGCCTTGTACGTTAAGGCTCGTTATGACGATCTCAAGGAAGAAACATTCGAATATGGCGGCAAGAAAAGAAAAATTACCTCATTTCAGCTTTTTACCAATACAAAATTCACCGATACCGCCATCCGATACGCCGAATGCAAAGGACTTTCTCTTGTTGGCTGGAATTATCCGAAGCACGGGAATCTCGAGGATCTTGTATCCGAATCGGGGCTTCATCCGCTCACCTCGCTCATCTCGCTTTCCCAAACTGAGAAGCGTACGCTTCTCGACGCCGGCTTGGTTCTTTGCAAACAAGTAGCGGCCCAGGGAGCGAATTTGGTAAGCTACGGCATCAGCAAGGATAAGATGAATGCCGTCCTCGCGGAAATCGAACATCTCTGTGGCTAATTTTCTCCCCAAAGCAAAACGAAGCGACGACTGGAACTACGGTGGGCCGAAGTGGAAGCTTTCACGATCAAAAATCGATCTCTTTATGGAGTGTCCGAGGTGCTTTTATCTCGATAACAAGCTTGGTGTCGCTCGTCCAAAGGGCCCGTCGTTCACGCTGAACGTGGCCGTCGACGCTCTCCTTAAAAAGGAATTTGACGCGCACCGAAAAGCGGGAACCTCGCATCCTCTTATGACGCGCTATGGTGTCGACGCCGTGCCGTTCAAGCACGATGAACTCGACGAGTGGAGGGACAACTTTGCTGGTATTCAATATCGTGATCCTGAATCGGGGCTCCTTATTACTGGAGCGATCGACGATGTCTGGGTTGCGAAGAATGGCGACCTTATCGTTGTTGACTACAAAGCCACATCGAAAGACGGGAAAATGGAAAGTCTCGAAGACACCAAGTGGCAGAACCAGTACCGCCGCCAGATGGAGGTGTATCAGTGGCTTCTTCGAAAGAAAGGGTATCGCGTCTCAAATGTCGGCTATTTCGTATATGTAAATGGCAGGAAAGACCTTGAAGCATTCGACGGCAAGCTTGAATTCGACGTTACGCTCATTTCTCATAAGGGTGACGATTCCTGGGTTTCTCCAACAATCATCAAAGCCAAAGAGTGTCTCGATGCTCCGGATGTACCGCCTCACAACCCGTATTGCGAATTCTGCGTGTATCGAAAGTCGGTGAGGGACGTACAGCTTGCTCTTATGAAAAAGCCGGAAAAAGGCGAGACAGAGGAAAAAGAAATGGCACCAAAGCCAAAGGCGAAAAAAACTCAAAAAAATGATGAACAGCCTCACAAAAAAACGGATACCCTCTTTTAAAGAACGCGTTCTCGCTGTCGTACGGGACATTCCAAACGGAAAAACGCTCTCATATCGCGAGGTCGCACTTCGGGCCGGCAGTCCAAATGCCGCACGCGCCGTTGGAACGATCATGGCTGGAAATTCCGACACGTCTGTTCCATGCCATCGCGTCATTCGGTCCGACGGGTCGGTAGGAGACTACAACGGCATCCGCGGCGGAAAGCAAGGGCGCGCGGCAAAGGAGGCTCTTCTCAGAAAAGAAGGAGCACTCTAGGACTTGTGCATAAGTCACTGGCATTCTTCCGGGAAGAGGATCAAAATAGCGGAAGAACCCCATATCCACATGCAACCAGCACTTGCGGACCCCGCGTCGGAACCACGCGCCGATTGCGGGATCATCCTCATGCCGGTCGAGTACCGTCTTTCGGCCCTCCAGGCCGAGAACGAAGCGCTCAAACAGCAGGTACGGGACCTTATGGCCCGCAACAGGCTTCTTGAGCAGCTCGCGATCGCGCTCGGAGATGTGAACCGCTATTACGCCTCTCAAACGCTCGGGTGGTGTGCGAACGAAAATGAAGCGTTCGACCACTTCGTGTTCAATGGAGGCAAAAAGCATTATGACGAAGCCCACCGTTAGGTGGGCTTTTGCTATACTTGTCACATGGATCCAAAGACCGAGGAATTACGGAAAATCCGGGACGAAATCGTCGCGCTTGCCAGTTCGCCGCTCTACGAGTATCGCACTTCGAATAAATATCTTCCTGTTATAGGCGAAGGCAACCATGAATCACATCTTGTCTTTGTCGGGGAAGCGCCCGGCGAAAATGAGGCAAAGACCGGCCGGCCGTTTTGCGGCGCGGCGGGAAGGATTCTTGATGAGCTTCTCGCTTCGATCGCGATGGATAGGAAAACGGTATATGTTACAAACCTTGTAAAAGACCGTCCTCCGGAGAACCGCGATCCGGAACCAGAAGAAATCACGCTTTATGGGCCATTTCTTGATCGGCAGATCGCGATCATGAAGCCTCGAGTCATTGCAACCCTCGGACGCCATTCCATGAAGTATGTATTTGAGAAATACGGCCTCTCTTCGGACCTCCAAACGATATCGAAAATTCACGGCAAGGAATTCAAAGGGGTCGCTCCCTATGGCGAAGTGACGATCGTCGCCCTCTATCATCCCGCCGTTGCCCTCTATAACGGATCGATGAAGGGTGCCATGCTTGAGGACTTCAAATTACTTAAAAAATATATCTGATATGAAAACATCCTGGAATCTCGGCCTTCTCTATAAAAGTCATGATGACCCGCAAATCGAAAAAGACGTGCGGTCGGCCGAGCGGGCGTTTGCCGCTTTTGAGAAAAAATATCGAGGCAAAACCGATTATCTTCGAAATGATGGAAAACTCGCTGCGGCGCTTGCTGATTCCGAGGCGCTTTTCGAAAAGAGGGCATTCGAAAAGCCGGTTATTTATTTCCATTTCCTTCTTGATCTGAATAGCGAAGATGCCGCGGCACGAGCAAAAATGTCTCAACTCTCCGAGCGTCTGACAAAGCTTGCTCAGAAGCGCATCTTCTTTGATCTCGCGATAGGAAAGATTCCTGCGCCCCTTCAGAAAAAATTCTTAAAGAGCAAGAAGCTCACTAAATATCGCTATCTTCTCGAACGGGCATTCGAGACGGCTAAGCATGACCTTTCCGAACCTGAAGAAAAGGTTCTGGGACTCAAATCGATCCCGGCATATCAGCTTTGGGTCGCGGGAACGGAAAAACTCCTCGGCACGAGGACGGTTGATTTCAAGGGCGAGACGATGCCGCTTCCTCAAGCCATGAATACGATCGGCGAATTGCCTACGGCGGATAACCGCGCGCTCCATGCTGCGGCCATGAAAGTGCTTGAGCCGCTCGCGCCGATCGCTGAAAGCGAATTGAATGCCATCGTTACGAACAAAAAAATCGACGATGAACTGCGAGGCTTCAAAGAACCATTCGATGGAACTCTTTTGTCGTACGAAAACAAACGGGAAAGCGTTATGGCGCTCGTAAGCGCGGTTACGAAGAACTTTTCGGTAAGCCATCGGTTTTTCGAACTCAAGAAAAAACTTCTTAAGCTTCCGCACCTCGAGTATGCCGACAGAAATACGGGAATAGGGCAGAACGTGAAGAAGGTGACATTCGACGAGGCTGTTTCGACGTTACGAAATGTCTTTTCGGGTATTGATCCGAAGTACCGCGGCATTCTCGACAGATTCCTCGAGAGCGGCCAAATCGATGTCTTTCCCAAAAAGGGCAAGAAAGGAGGCGCGTACTGCGCCGGATCGACGAATATGCCGACATTTGTATTCTTGAATTTTTCCGGCGCGCAGGATGATGTTTCTACGTTTGCGCACGAAATGGGGCATGCGGTGCACACTGAATTGTCAAAAGTGCAACCGGTCATATACCAAGGCTACTCTACGGCGACCGCCGAAGTCGCAAGCACACTTTTCGAGTCTTTCGTTTTCGATGCCTTGTTCGAAAAACTTACTGATGCGGAAAAGGTCGTTGCCCTCCATAATCGAGTGAATGATTATATTCAGACAGTTTTCCGCCAGATCGCATGTTTCAACTTCGAAACGGAAATGCACAAGCTCATTCGAGAAAAGGGAGCGCTTTCAAAAGAAGAATTCAGCGCTCTCATGAATAAGCATATGGGATCGTATCTCGGTCCGGCTGTGCGCATGCAGGACATTGATGGCAATTATTTCGTCTGGTGGTCGCACATTCGGCGATTCTTCTATGTGTATTCATATGCATTCGGCGCGCTCGTGTCCCGGGCTCTCTACGCCAAATACAAGGAAGACAAAAACTTCATTACGAAAATCAATGCATTCCTTTCGGCGGGCGGGAGCGATACGCCGGAAAACATCTTCAAAGCGGCCGGAATCGATCTCACGAAGCCTGATTTTTGGACAAAAGGGATTAAGTCGATTGAAGAAGATCTCAAGCGGCTCGAGACATTGACGAAATAAAATTTCGTGTTACTATCTGCTTAGATTGGAGGTGAAATTTGAACATTGTTGAAAAAATCGACGATTACATTTGCTCGAAATACCAAGCCGTTTCTGATTGGATTCAGAAGATGACCGGCAAGACATGCTTCAGCTGCGCGGCGTTCTGTCTCTTTGTTTCATTCGTTGCCGGTATCTATCACGCTCAGATATCCGGAAACATGAAGTCGCTTTCGAGTAAAATCATGTCTCCGCTTCTCGAGTCGCTCCTGTTCTTTTATTGGCTCTACAAGATCGAGCTCATAAAATCCCGCTGCGAGTCTGGCAAGAAATTCATGAATCCGATGAAGATCGAATGGTTCGCATTCCGCACTGTCTGTTTCTTCGCGTTCTTTGGGCTTTCGGTCACGGAAGCGGCATGGAACCATAATGCCGTTTCGACAGTTGGGGCGATCCGTGAGTTTTTCTTTATTAGCTTTGTTTACTTCGGGAGCTGCACGCCGCCGCCCGGCGCCGAGAACTTTGTGAGCAAATGGATCGACGCGCTTTCAGGCTTCCTCTTCGGAAAGCTTGCCACTGCGTCGGATTAGTATCGATATCGGCCCGCTGGGCCGATATTTTTTTATGACGAGAATTGTGTTAAATTAGCCATTACTATGACTTCTTCAGACGTCCGAAGCCGATTTTTAGCCTTCTACCAGAAACGCGGGCACGCCGTAATCCCATCGGCTTCGCTCGTACCTGAAAACGACCCGACGACGCTCTTTACGGGGTCTGGCATGCAGCCTCTTGTGCCGTATCTTCTCGGCGAAAAGCACCCGGCAGGCAAGCGGCTCGTTAACTCTCAGAAATCATTCCGCGCCGAGGACATCGACGAAGTCGGCGATAACCGTCACACGACGTTTTTCGAGATGCTCGGCAACTGGTCGCTCGGCGATTACTTCAAAAAGGAGCAGCTTCCGTGGTTTTTTGAATTTCTTACGGATGAGGTCGGCCTCGATCCGAAACGCCTTTACGTCACCGTCTATGCGGGCGACGAAAAGAACGGGGTGCCTCGTGATGATGAATCAGTTGGCATTTGGAAGGATCTTTTCAAGAAGAAGGGCATCGACGCCAAGGATGTCATGATGGGCACTGAAGAAAAAGGTGCTGAAGTCGGCATGCAAGGCGGCCGAATTTTCTACTACTCCAAGAAGAATTGGTGGTCGCGCGCCGGCGCTCCTGAAAAAATGCCGGCAAACGAGCCGGGCGGCCCGGACTCCGAAGTCTTCTACGAATTCGAGAGCATCGAACATGATCCAAAGTTCGGCAAGCACTGCCATCCAAACTGCGACTGCGGGCGCTATCTCGAAATCGGCAACTCGGTATTCATGGAATACCGCAAGACAGAGCAGGGCGCATTCGAAAAGCTCACTCAAAGAAATGTGGATTTCGGCGGAGGTCTTGAACGCATCACTGCTGCATCGATCGGAAGCCCTGATGTTTTCATGATCGATATATTCAAAGGTGCAATCGGCGAACTTGAAAAACTTTCAGGCAAGTCGTATTCCGACGAGGCATACCGCAAATCCTTCCGCATCATTGCTGACCATATGCGTGCCTGCATCCACCTCATGGGTGATGGCGTTATGCCGTCGAATACCGAGCAGGGCTATTTCGTGAGGCGCTTCCTCCGTCGCGCTGTCCGTCACCTCGATCTTCTGGGAATAAAAGAAGGCGGCATTTCAACGATCGTCGATTCCATTATTGGTTTCTATAAGGACGCGTATCCTTCGATGTATGCCAATCGGGATATGATCGCGTCCGAAATCCAAAAAGAAGCGGACAAATTCCGTAAAACGATCGCCGACGGCATGCATGAATTTCACAAGCTTGTTCTTGCGAACGGAAATACGTTCAACGGTGATATCGCCTTCGTACTTTTCACATCGTATGGTTTTCCGTTCGAAGTGGCACTCGAAGTCGCGGAACATGAAAAAGTTTCTGTCGCCAAGGACACGAAGGCCGAATTCGAAAGTCTCATGAAGAAGCACCAGGACCTCTCCCGCGCCGGTTCAGAACAGAAATTCAAGGGCGGCCTCGGCGACACTTCCGAGATGTCGGTCAAATACCATACGGCAACGCACTTGCTCCATAAGGCTCTCCATGAAGTCCTTGGCGAGCACGTTTCTCAGAAGGGTTCGAATATCACCCCGGAGCGCCTTCGTTTTGACTTCACCCATGGCGCCAAGATGACCGACGAAGAAAAGAAAAGGGTAGAGGCTATTGTAAACGAAAAGATCAAAGCCGACCTTCCTGTTCACCGCATTGAACTTCCAAAAGAAGAAGCGGAAAAAACCGGCGCATTCCATTTCTTCGGCGACAAGTACGGTGACAAGGTTTCCGTCTACTACATTGGCGATTCGCTTGATACCGCATATTCCAAAGAGTT
Source organism: Minisyncoccota bacterium (assembly GCA_035765615.1). Taxonomy (GTDB): domain Bacteria; phylum Patescibacteriota; class Minisyncoccia; order Phycocordibacterales; family UBA6065; genus UBA6065. The sequence continues at coordinate 25,594 of DASTXF010000082.1, forward strand.
CTGCGGCGGTCCTCAGGTCGAGCGCACGGGTGTTCTCGGTACATTCAAGATCCAGAAGGAAGAGGCTGTTTCCGCTGGTGTCCGCCGTATCAAGGCCGTACTAAGCAATTAGGAATAAAGCCGCGCGCTTCAAAGAAGCGCGCGGCTTTTCTTGCTATACTATTCCCATGTTCTCTCTCTTCGGGAAAAAAGCTGAGCTTGGTATCGTCTATCACATCGGAACCGCCTCCGTGGGCGCCGGCCTCGTGCGATTCCACGCAGGGAATCTGCCGCATGTCGTGTATTCGCTTCGCGAACCAATCCCATACCAGGAAAACGTCGACCCCGAGCGATTCCTTGCGAGCATGATTGAGGCTCTGAAGGTGATCAATGCCCGCCTCGCTAAAGACGGTCTCGCGCACCTCAAGTTCACTGAATTCGGAACGCTCGCTGTCAAACGCGTCTTTTATGTTTTTTCATCTCCGTGGGCGGTTACTGAAACGAAAGTGGCGACCATTAAGGAGAAAGAATCGTTTACATTCACGCGCGACCGGGTCGATCGCATCATTGAGGCAGAAGAAAAAGCTTTCGAAAAAGAAATGGCAGGGGGAGATGAGTCGGCGCTTAAAGGCCTCCGCGCAATTGAGCGACACGTCATTGACATTCGTCTGAACGGCTACGAAGTCGCAGACCCATACGGAAAGAAGGCCCGGTTTGCCGATGTAACGTTCCTCACAAGCCTTGTTCCGGAAGCACTTCTCGAAAAGATTTCAGATATTTCCGTAAAGACGTATCATCCGCGAGACACTCGATCATACTCATTCGTACTCGCTTCTTTCTCCGTAATCCGCGATGTATTTCATGAAGAGAAAGACTTCATATTCCTCGATATTGGAAGCGAAATATCAGATGTCACGGTTGTGAAGAACGGCCTCATTGCATCGACGGCAAGTTTTCCTCTCGGCCGCCATTTTATTGTGCGGAAAGTGAAAAAGGCTCTCGGCGCGACGGCGGCAGAAGCGGCATCCCTTATCCGTGCATACGAAGCGGATGCGGCAGACAAGGCCACCGCTGAAAAACTCAAACCTATCCTGGATGCTGCCGCGGAAGAATGGGCCGGTGGCTTTCGAACTGTTGTCTCAAAAGCGGGTGGAGCGATTTCGCTTCCAACGAAAATCTTCGTCGTGGTGAGTACGGACATTGTTGAGCTTTTCATGCGTGCGCTTCGTTCGGAAAAAGTTACGGAACTCGGTGCATTCGACGCGCCGCTTTCGGCGATTTTGGTTCATCCCGGCAAATTGAAAGGGGCGGTTGCATTCGGGAAGCATGCCGAACCCGATCCGCTCGTCGCGATCGCTGCTGCATTCGCCGGAAGGGTGTACGAATCAAACGGAGAGTAGTATAATCGAGCGAGCACAACCTATGGCACGAAAGAATCCGATGCAAGATATCGTTCCAAAAGGACGATCCATACGAAACATACCTCTCAAAGAAGGACGAGAGTCGGCACTTCCTAAAGCGCCGCGTAAAAAAGAGATCACCCAGGCTGAAATAAAGGAGCGCCAGCGCGAAATTGAGCGCGAAAAAGAGCTTCGTAAGGATGTTGAGCTTAAACAAGTTGCAGAAAAGCAGCTTGAAGAGGATATTGTCGAGGAAAAAGAGGAAATCCGCGAAATAGAAGAAGATAGGGCCCAGAAAGAAGCGATTCGAGAGGCCCGTGAAGAATTCGAGGAAACTCGCACCAAGCGAACCAAGAGAGCACAGATGCGTAACAAGACCATTGCTTATGCCCTCGGTGCGGTCGTTGTCGTTGTTGGCCTCGCCGCCCTCGTAACAAGCGTATTTCATAGCGCAACGATCACGGTTACGCCTCGCACGCTCGCGTTTACCGCTGATGGCGACTTTACTGCAAAGAAAAATCCGTCCGGATCGGATCTTCCGTTCCAGGTTGTCTCTCTTACTGAGACTGCAAGCGAGACCGTCCATGCTACGGGCGAAAAGCAGGTGACTACCCGCGCATCAGGAACGATCATTATTTATAACAATTACAGCACTGCTCCGCAGAGACTTATAAAAAACACGCGATTCGCTACTCCGGAAGGTCTCATTTTCCGTATTACGGATTCCGTAACGGTTCCTGGTAAGAAAGGCACGACGCCAGGGAGCATTGAGGCGACTGTTCTCGCCGATGAGGCTGGGACGCAATACAATGTTGGTCTCAAAGATTTTACTATTCCCGGATTTAAAGGCGATCCCCGCTACAACGGTTTCTATGCGCGATCAAAGACTCCTCTTGCCGGAGGCTTCTCTGGTGTGCAGAAAATCGTGTCTGACTCGGACCGTGCGAAGGCAAAATCCGACATCGAATCGAAGCTTGCCGCAGATCTCGTGAAGCAAGCAATGGCGTCAAAAAAGGATGGCCAGGTGACGTTTGATAAGGCGTACACCGTCGATTACACCGCACTTCCTGACGAAGCATCTGGCGATCAGGTCACGATAAAAGAGCAGGGAGTCATTTCTGCGGCGATCTTCGATCAGAAGGACATTTCCACTGCACTTGCGGATGAATACATCAAGGGATATAACGGCGATCCAGTGATCGTTCCTGACTTCTCGTCTCTTGTCTTCACTCCAAAGGACTTCAAGCCGGCATCTTCGGATTCGATTACGTTCCATCTTGCAGGTAATGCTTCGTTTGAATGGATCTATGACGAGAACGCACTCAAGAATGCTTTGAAAGGGCAATCTCGCGGCAATACCCCCTCAATCCTTCAGAAGTTCCCTATGATAGAAAAGGCCGATATATCGATTCGTCCGTTCTGGTCGCGTTCATTCCCTGATTCCGTAGGGAAGATAACGGTCAAGAAAGCGATATAGCTTTACAAGCAGTTCTTATTGGTTTATACTGTTCGTCACGTTCTAAATGGCAGATCCAAACAAAGAAAGCGTCATAGGCGTCGTCACCGAAGCGCTCCCGAATACCTTTTTTAGGGTACGACTGGAGAATGAGAGCGAGATCCTGACGTATCTTGCGGGCAAAATGAGGATGAACCGCATCCGAGTGCTCGTAGGAGACAAAGTCAGGATAGAGCTTGATCCCTACGGTGGCAAAGGGAGGATTGTTCAGAGAATGTAACCAATAACCATGAGAGTAAAATCATCAGTTAAAAAGAAGTGCGCGAATTGCAAAGTGGTCCGAAGGAAGGGCTACGTGTATATCGTCTGCAAGTCGAATCCGCGCCATAAGCAGCGCCAGGGCTAATATATGAAGCTCGAAGCTTTACTTATTTTTAGCCTCATGTTAGGATAGCCTTCCGACCCGATTGAGCACAAAACGCCACGGTCAGACGTTTTAATTTTTTATTTAAGCCTCCCAAACAAAGCCTTTATCCCATGCGAATCCTCGGTATCACTCTCCCAGACGAAAAGCGCATCGAAATCGCCCTCACTGCGCTCTACGGCGTAGGCCGCTCACGCGCACAGTCCATCCTCAAGCAGGCGAACGTCGCATTCGAGAAGAAGGCGAAAGAAATCAGCGCAGAGGAAGAAAACGCAATCAAGAAAGTGATGGAAATCATGAAGCTTGAAGGCGATCTCAAGCGCGAAGTCGCTGCAAACGTAAAGCGATTGAAAGACATTAAGGCGTATCGCGGTGTAAGGCACGCTCGCAATCTTCCTGTCCGCGGACAGAGGACGAAGACTAACTCCCGCACCCGTCGCGGTAACGTCCGAAAGACCATGGGTACTGGAAGGAAAGTAGCCGAGAAGAAGTAATACCGAATAATCATCATTATGGCAGAGACTAAGAAGATCGAAGATAAGAAGGTTGAAAAGGCAGCGGAGCCAAAGAAGGAATCCGCTGCTAAAGCACCTAAAAAGAAGGTCGACACCGGCATTCTTTTCGTAC
>DASTXF010000083.1:0-2177 GCA_035765615.1 Minisyncoccota bacterium
AGGGTGGTATACTTTCTTCATGGCGATTAATCCATCGTGCGATATGTGCAAAAAGGAACTCTCCGACTTCGGAGGCATTCTTTTAAGTCCTCCTGATGAGAACAATCGGGTCGAGAAGCTGCATTTGTGCAAAGCTTGCTACGAAAAAATCCGTAATCAAATTCCGAGAAAATAGTATGGCTGAAATCATCCCTGCAATCCTTCCAAAATCGTATGAAGAGCTTGCCGATAAGCTCGACATTGTCGCTGGTCATACCCCGATCGTCCAGATCGATATTTGCGACGGGGCATATGTCCCATCGCGGACCTGGCCGTACCTTAAAGGTCATGATGACATCTTCGAAAACATTATCAGCCAGGAATCCGCTCTCCCTCATTGGGACGAAATTGATTTCGAATTCGACCTCATGGTGAAAGGCGCGTATGAGAAGATTCCGGATTTCGTTTCGGCCGGGGCGACGCGCGTTGTCGTCCACAAGGCAAGCATGAACGATGATGAGCTTGAGAGCGTCATTCGCGACTTCGGCAAGCACTCCGAAGAGCTCGGGCCGTTCGACGTCGAGCTCGGCATTGCGCTCATGCCGTCTGATGATCCGCTCGCCATGGCGCGTTCGATTGCTGATATCGCGGACAAAATCCATTTTGTTCAAGTCATGGGAATCGACAAAGTGGGGTATCAGGGTCAATCCCATGATCCTCGCGCAATCGGCCTCGTAAAGGCCCTTAAAACGCTTTATACAGGCCTTCCCGTATCAGTAGACGGCGCGGTAAGCATGGACACGGCCCCTCTTTTTATCGAGGCTGGGGCAGACCGTCTGGTTGTGGGCAGCGCGCTCTTCGAGAGCCCTGATTTTCTTGGTACAATTGAAGCGTTCAAAGCGCTTTAACATGAATCCTTCGGCACTCAAACAACTCGAGCTTAAGGCAAACGACATCCGCGAGTCGATTATCGACATGCTTCTTGAAGCAGGCTCCGGGCACACTGCGGGACCGCTTGGCATGGCGGATATTTTTACCGCTTTTTATTTCAAGGTGCTCAGGCATGATCCGAAGCGTCCTGATTGGTCAGACCGTGATCGAGTCATTCTCTCGAACGGTCACATTTGTCCGGTGCTTTACGCCACAATGGCGCACGCCGGCTATTTTCCCGTCTCCGAATTAAAAACGCTCCGAAAATTCGGGTCGCGCCTCCAAGGTCATCCGCATCGGGACTTTCTCCCTATGCTTGAAAACTCTTCTGGCCCCCTCGGTTCCGGCCTTTCTCAGGCAGTCGGCATGGCGCTCGCCGACAGAATCGACAACGGCAAGTCGACTGAGAAGCGCATCTATTGTTTTATGAGTGATGGAGAGCACGACGCAGGCAATACGTGGGAAGCCGTGCTTCTTGCGGGTAAGGAAAAACTCAACAACCTTGTCGCGATCATCGACAGGAACAATATCCAAATCGACGGATATACCGAAGACATCATGCCTCTTGAACCCTTTGCCAATAAATACATCACATTTAACTGGCACGTAATCGAAATCGATGGCCACGACATGAATGAAATCGTTCGGGCATTCGAAACGGCGAAAACAGTTTTCGAAAAGCCGACAGTCATCATTGCTCATACCATTCCGGGAAAAGGCGTGAAGGAGTTTGAACGCAAATATGAATGGCACGGCAAGCCGCCAAATAAAGCCGAAGCTGACATGGCGCTCCGCGAGCTCCGCACGCTCGGCGGAAAAATTAGAAGCGAACATGAATAACCTCGGACCAGAAAAAAGAATAGCGGCATTTCTTTTCGAAATCGGCACGATGCGAAAGTTGCCGCGCATGCACCGCCAGACCCTCCTTACCGATGACATGTCGGACAATATTGCTACTCATTCATATCGAGTGGCCATGATCGGTTGGTTCTTAGCGAAAATGGAAGGTGTCGATCCGTATAAAGTTCTTGCCATGTGCATGATTCATGATCTCGCCGAAATACGGAGCGGCGACCATAACTGGATACATAAAAGATACGTAAAAATCTTTGAAGACGAGATACGCAAAGAACAGCTTGGCACTTTGCCGTATCCTGACCTCGACATCATTGCCGCCGAATATGCGGAGCGAAAATCTGCCGAATCGGTCGTAGCGAAAGATGCCGATCTTCTCGATCAAATACTTCTTCTCAAGGAATACGTTTGGC
>DASTXF010000084.1:0-3362 GCA_035765615.1 Minisyncoccota bacterium
TCGATCGGCGACCAGAACCCGAACACCGATGAGAAGAGCGGAGAGAACTCGTCTAATCACGAATCGGAGAAAGCGAAAGAAGCCACTTCAGAGCACAAGGACAAAGGCGAGCAAGATCAAGGCGATCGAAATCACGGCGATGAAGGCTGGAGCGACGCATCAAGCTCGATCGACATGAACGAGTCGGACATCCAGGACGCGTCCTCGTCAGACGCTGTTTCTTCCGAGGGCGAAGTGAAAACAGATAATGATCTCAAGTCGTTCGTTGGCAATGTCATGAAGGAGAACGACAGCATCAAGCACGTCTCCGTGGCAAGCACGACTGCAAACGTAGAATACGCACGTCCGGCAAAAATACTCGGCCTCATTCCTGCGACTGCATTCGAAACAGCATCGGTTTCGATCGATAGCGAAGGCAGACCGGTCATTACCGTCGACAGGCCATGGTGGTCATTCCTTGATTGGAGCGGCACGGCGACATCGAGCATAGAACAGAGCGTCTCCGAAGTCCTCGCAAGCACGACCCAGGCATCGAGCACTCGATCGCTTTCCCCTGCTGCATGGGCAAATGTCATTTCGAAACTGAACGAAATCACAAAAACCCTCTCGGGTCTCTAATCCTCAAATACACACAGGCATGCAAAAAGGCCCTTTGCGGGGCCTTTTTGTTATTGAGACGCGACTGACTATCTCGTGGCGTCGCGGACAACCGTAGCGTCGATGGTCGTCATGTTCGCCGGTTCAACAGCGCCATAGATCCTAATCGTATCGCCCGTTTGAAAATTAGCGAGCGACGACTGGCCCCAATTTCGATTCAAGATCGAAATATTGTTTGGCACATTCACCGTAAACGATGTCGACGAACCCATAGTGATCGTGAGGGTTGCCGGCAGCGTCGTGCCGCTTATTGCAGAGAGCGTTCCCTGGAACGTTCGAGCATTGAGGAGACCGACGTTAGCATAGACATAGACGCGAGATGCCTGAAGGACATTCGACGCATTATCGAAGACGCCGTCGGTCCTGGTAATCTTGTCGCCCACGTGGATATCAGCGAAACCGATCGCGACATCACCCTTCTTAAAGACGGTCGAAGTCGACGTCTGGACGGTGATGTCAGCATGATTCGCGTTCGAGAGCGTGAAGCTGCCCGCCGAGGCATTCACTGCCGAAACCGTGCCGCCAAACGACGAATACCGAGCTTGGAGTGACCAATCCTTGATATAGGTAGCTACTACCGTCGGAGAGGAAGCCGTTTCATCAAGAGAGCCGCTCACGCCAAGATAGTCGCCCACCTGAATTTCAGAGACCGGCGTATGGCCGCCGTAACGCCTATCGATCTGCGAAAGATTAGCAGCATTAATCGTCCAATTGATAGCATACGAACCATAATCCGTAGCGGCGGAAATGTTCGTGCCGTTTACCGCAGTGACGTGAACGCCGCGGAGCACTGCCTTGCCGTTGTCATAGAGATGAACTTCGAGAGCTGAACCGACAGCATGAGGTGCAGCTGTTGCTGCCGTTCCCGTCGGAGCGGTCTGGGCAAATGCCTGCGAAGCAAAGCCGAGCGAAGCGACAGCGACCGAGGCCGATATAGCTATTCTTGTAAATTTATTCATACGTATATTCGTAACCTGTTAATAATCCGGCATTAAGCCGTTCGAATATACAGACGAACAAAGGGTCAACTTGTGACACCTAAAGAGCCCTCAAACCTCGAAGCAAGACGGAAATATCAGCACGTGCTGCTTGGAGGTCCGCGGTGGCATTTTTTACGTCTGTCTGGGCCGAACTAAAGTCTAAAGTTGCTGCGGCGGTTCGCGCCTCCGAAATCTGGAGAGCTGCATCCTTAAGCCGCGCATTGAAATCTGCAAGCACGGACTCAAGGGAAGACACATTCTTACCCTTTGACTGTTCGAGAGAGAGCCTCTTTTGAAACTTGACTCCGATATTCGACATCATGCCTATGATCGAGGTCACCCTGCCTACCGAGGCCTCGATCGAGGCCCGCGACACCATATTGCTCACTTTGTAAGTAGTCGAAGCATTTTGCATGTCAGAAACGAGAGAAGCGGAATCGGTCTCCCTGTCGACTTTCACCTTCAAATCCGCAAGGTCAGTCACGTTCGCCTGGATCTCTCCGAGAATTTTGGTTTTTTCGCTCTCCGCAAGACCTTTCATGGCGCGAATGCGAGTCGAGAGCGTGTGAAGCGACGTGAGGCGCGAGGCAATATTTTTGTTCGCGTTTGTTTTGAGGCGCATGAGCTGCACGTAGGCTTTTTCTTGAACCTTAGCGGGAGAATTAGCAGCAGCATGAACCGGACTGCCGCCAAAAAGCGCTGCAATGGACAGAATTGAGAGTATGAAGCGGCTGAAATGTAAGAACTTTCGGCTCATGGCTATTGGTTGATTATGACCTGGTCCGTATTGGCATTATCGGAATCAAGAGCTGCCATTTGCGCATCGAGGGAGTTGAGGTCCTGAGTAATCGATGCATCAGAAATACTCCTGGCACGGATGGTGTCCGAGGCGTGCTGGCCCACCACCACGCCCGTTACGATGAGCACGAAAGCCAGGGCCACAAAACTGAACCTTTGAATATATGAGAGATGACCGATCCACTGACTCAAGGCAGGCCGGCGAGACTCTGTGGAAGGAATCTTTCGAAGGAGCGCCTCAAAAGAGGACGTTTTTGGCTTAACGCCTTTGGCCGCATCGAGCATTTCGATGATGTCCTTGAATTCTCTTTTAATTTGTTCTTCGTTATTGTTCATGTTCGATTGATTTCTTTATGGCCCGCAAGCCCCTCGACTGGAGTTGACGCACCGCTTCTTCGCTCTTCCCCATGATCGCCGCGATCTCATTGTTTTCAAGCCCTTCAATGAAACGGAGAGTAATGGCATCTTGCTCTCCCTGCGGCAATTTAGCGATCTCGGACCTGATTGTTTCGATCTGTTCGGCTTTGATTGCTTCGAGTTCAGGATCGTCGCCTTGGTCGATCGCCTCGTCCATTTGTTCCTCGGTGGCAATCGGCATCTTTTTCTTTCGGTAATAGTCAATGACGGCGTTCCGAGCAATGGTATAAAAATATGCCTGCGGGGATCCGGAAGACTCACGATAGCGGCCAAACGAGGCGTACGCTTTCAAGAAAACGTCCTGTGCGATGTCTTCGGCGAGAGCCGTATTCGAAACCCGGAAATAGACATAGCGATAGACAGGCGTGTAGTAGGCCGTGTAAAGGAACGAGAAGGCTTCTCTGTCGCCGTTTTTTGCCCGTTCAACGATATTCGCGACATCCTGTAAGTCGGCTCCATTCATAGCCTCAGCAATTATAACGATTCAGGCGTCTTTTTGTGACGTATTGG
>DASTXF010000085.1:0-2376 GCA_035765615.1 Minisyncoccota bacterium
CGCGGGGAGTGTGGTCGATCACATCATCGAAAACGGCGCGAATACCTTCAGGGCCGTGGAAAAGCTTCAGCGAGGCGGTCACTGACTCCTCGGTTCGGGCAAGCGTGTCAGGAAGAAGGGAAGAGGCGTCACGCAGGGCTCTCCCAAAAAGTGCTTCAATGCGCTTGGGATCGGCTGCGCTCCAGAGGCGGCGCTTGCCGCTTTTGGTTTTAATCGCAAGCTTGGACTGTTCGAGCGCGGCAAGCGCCCGATACGCCGCAGGGCGATGGGTGCCCGATATTCGGATCAGGTCCGTCGCAAGGAGCGGCCCGTCTTTCTCAAGCACCCTGTATATCCGGCCTGCGTGCTTTGGCATGCCGAGCCGGGCAAAGACGTCGTCGATATTTCGCATTTCCATATTTAAAGTGTACAATAATTAGTACACTTTTTCAATATTCCTGCGCGAAGGAAGGGAAGTGAGTACCATGTTCCCGGACAGTCCATTACATATGAACACAGCACCAATGATCGATCTTACGGAATACGTTCGCCCAGTACCCGACTTTCCAAAGCCGGGCATCCTGTTTCGGGATATTACTCCGCTTCTTGCTTCGCCTGAGGCGTTTGCCGCGGCCGTGAAGGCCATGGCCGAAGCTTGGGAAGGCAAGATCGATGCCGTTGCGGCGCTCGATGCCCGCGGCTTCGTCTTCGGTTCGGCGCTCGCCCTTTCCCTCGGCCTGCCTCTCATCCTCGTTCGGAAGAAGGGCAAGCTTCCCGGCAAGACCGAGCGGCTCTCGTACGGTCTCGAATACGGCACGGATACGCTCGAGATCGCCGTGGAAACGCTTCCTAAGGTTTCCGCCGCGCTCGTGGTCGACGATCTCCTTGCAACCGGAGGCACGGCCAAGGCGGCCTGCGAGCTCCTCGAAAAGGCGGGAGTCGGCGTCGCCGGCTGCGCCTTCGCGATCGAGCTCACTGGTCTTCCGGGTCGGAAGGCGCTCTCGGGTCGCGCGGTGAGATCCATTCTTTCATACTCAAATGAATAAGAACGACGTCATCCATTGCGCGGACGCGATCGCCGTCCTCGAAGGAACAGGCAAGCTCGTCTTCGTGGAGCGCCTTGGAACCGAAAAGGGTCTGGCGTTTCCTGGTGGCAAGCTCGAGCAGGGCGAAAGTCCTGAGTCGGCTATTCGTCGGGAATTCCTCGAAGAGACGGGACTCGAATTTGAGCCGCTTTCCACGGTCGGATTCTTTGACGCTCCGGATCGTGACCCGCGGGGACGGTATGTTTCGACGGTGTTCTCGGGCATTGCCCGGGGAACGCCACGAAGCGAAGCAGGGAAGACCAGAGTCGTGCTCCTCGACTATAACGAGGCCTTGCGCTCGCTTGGTCGATTCCGCTTCGACCACGGAGACATTCTCCGCGACTATCTGAAGCTTCCGGATTCCGTGTAGTCTCGTTTTACGATCCCGGCTCGAAAGAGCCGGGATTTTCTTATTCGCTTGGGATACCGTACTTTTTCCGGATTGTTGAGACTTCCGCTGGAGGAATGCTTCTATATACCGCCGCCCAATCTTTGGCTATGAGCGCTTGAGCCGCAGCAAGTCCGATCCGTCCGCCGCACACTTCTTCGTGAAGATAATCCTCGACCACGTCCTTTTCGTGAAAGCCGAGCGTCGGAGTGGCAGCTTCGGGGAAAAGATTTGCAATATCGTTTGATCCGCCGAGCTCGAGCGGAATGAAGTGGTCTACTTCGTACAATCCGCGCTGCTTCGGATATGCGATGCCGTATTCTGTATAAATTTTTTTCTTTGTACCTGACGTGACGTAGCGTACGGACGCTGTGTATCCCGAAGCGCACACGATATCCTTCGATGCTTCAGAAAATAGTGCGCCGGGCGTACATGATGGATCGGGGTAGGGGCCTCGAATCAAACAGTCGGATGATTTTGTTCGCTCCAAGAAGAAGATCGGCGTTCCGGAAGCGATGCCTTCGGATGCTGCGAGCGATGCAAGACGTCGGCTGTCGGCTGCTCCTCCATCGCCTTTTCCGAGCATGAAAAAGCATATTATATTTGCCATAAAGACCAGTAATATGGCGCTTTCTCGGAGGTGTGCCTTCAAAAACCCTTTCATAGAGCCATTATTTTGAAGCCGCTCTCATGAAGATCCGATAAAGCCTTATATCTCTTGACCGGAAAAGGGCGGCATGTATAATAGCCATTACCCTCATTTAAAGCTCTTGCGGTAACAAAAAGGGTGCTTCGGTAAGCAGCCTTTTTGATTCCACGGGGCATGAGGTCGGACCTTGAAAATTTAATCATTGAGAACGTGCAGTAGAAACTGGTTAAAGGTTTCCACTGTTATGTGCAAGTTCAAATGTATTCTTAGGAATT
>DASTXF010000086.1:0-2426 GCA_035765615.1 Minisyncoccota bacterium
GTATGAACATGCAAAGGGCCGAGCTTTCGCTCGGCCCTTTTTACTTGAATCTTTAGGAAGACAGTCCTTTGAATACGCTTTGAAGCACGCTCACGATCACCTGCGCACCGATGACGAGCGCCGCACCGATAATGGTATAGAAGAAGGTCTTTTTAGCATCCTCAAGCTTGCTGTCGCTTCCCTGTGCCGTTATAAATTTGAATCCCGAAAGGAGGAGGAAGAAGGCAATAATAACGTAGCTAAAATCGACGACAACCTGGACGACCTGGTAGATGAGGTCGGAAATGCTATTTACGCCATTGAGCGGATTCGGAATGGCATTCATGATACCCGTATCAGGCTGCCCACCCGTGGTCTGGCCATTACCGCCCGTCGTTTGTCCAGCGCCTCCGGTCGTCTGGCCTCCCGTCGTGGTCTGGCCTGCCGCATAGGCGAACATCGGAGACAGGATCGAAAGGACGATGAAGATTGAAGCGATTTTTTTCATATGGTTTTCGTTATTTTCCTATGATCTGCTCTTTCGAAAGACTTCCCACGCTCGGCGCAAGGAGCTTGTCGAGAATGGTATGCACGATGAGCCACGCGCCAATGATAAGGAATATGCCAATGATAACCGGTCGGAGCATTCTTTTTGCATCAGCAACAAGGTTTGCATCGCCTCCCGCCGTCATGTATTTGTACCCGGTAATGATGATCATGGCCGCGAGGATCGGGATCATGATGTAGAAAATGTAGACAATGAAGCGATAGGCCGTCGCGACGAGCTGCGCAAAATTGCAATCATGATCAAGCTGTCCTGTTGCCGGATTGAACGTCGGATTGCACGAGATAAGCTGGAAATTGCTGCCATTCGGCGCACTTCCCGAGGTGTCGTTCTGATTCGGATTGTTGCTTCCTACTTCGCCTGCTGGTGCCTGCGTTGCGGCGAAAGCCGGCGCCGCAAACGTTGCGAACGAGAATGCTACAAGCGATGCTGCAATTATTTTTTTCATTGATTTGATTTCAAAAGCGCGCCGATTTCCTGGTTCGCACGATCGACGGCTTCCGATATGCGGAGCCTGCCGGATGTGACATTCTCAATAAGATTGCTCATCGTATCGATCGTAGCTTCCCTGTTCGGATCAAGCCAGGCATTCGAAATAAGAGCGCTCTGGTAGAAGATGGAATTGTAGGCGTCGCTTGGAAGCGGCGAAAGAAGCGCGCGGCGGACTGGCGGCAAGCCCGAAATCGTCTGCCAATCAGTTTCAAGGCTTTCGCTTGTAAGCGCCACCGCAGCGGTATATGCAGCCGCTACATTCCTCGATGCCTTAAGGATGGCAATGGCATCCATGTTGCCGAAGGTCATTTTCTTGCCTTCGGTCTGAGGCATGAGGGCGACGTCAAAATTCAAGTTCGGATTACCATTCCTGATGCTCTGCAATTCGCTTGCATATCCGAAATAAACCGCGAGCTTGCCGCCGATGAATGCCGCTTTGTCATTTGGAAGCGACCTGTTCCAGGAATACGACGATTTGAGCGGGTTGGAAAACTCGGTGTAGTACGAAAGCGCTTCCTCGCCCGGAACCATGCCGTCGGCGCCGCGCGCAGAAAGAACGCTTCCGAGATTTCCCTGCCTGTCAGTGCCCACGATCGACGTTCCCGCCTGCATAGCGAGAAGCGCCAGCATATCTTTAAAGTGCGTGACGTTCGCCGACTCGCCGAAAGCCACAAGGCTTTGGGTTACATTGCCGTTGTCGTCTTTGACCGTAACCTTCGGAGCAAGATCGAAGAATTGAGTCCATGAAGTCGGCGGCACCGCGACTCCGGCATTCGAGAATATGTCGCGGTTCCAATACATGACCATCGGATCAACCGTGAACGGCAACCCGACCACGCCATCTTTCGTAAGATAAAGCTCGCCTTCCTGAATGAATGCGTCCATGAACGAACGCTGCGAATAGTTCGCGAACGGCACGACATAGAATTTGTCGAGCTGCTTCAGGATAAGATCTTGAGGCAAGAGGATGAGATCTGGACCCGAACCGCGAGCGAGTGCCGAAATGAGGTCAGATTCGAATGTCTGCGGATCCTTTTTGACATAGGAGACATTCAGAGTGTTTTTATTGGCCTGATTTTCCTTGGAGAGGAAATTAGTCATCGCCTCCTGGTCGAGCGTGCCCCACATGACGATCGGAGCCGCGCCTTTCGAGGCGCTGTTTTTTGATACCGCAAAGAGAATCACTCCTCCGACGCCGAGAGCGATCAAGATCGTCGTGAAAATAAGCTGGAATCGGGTCATTGCTTGCGGAAAATTATACCATAGTGATGCGTACCGGCATTTATTTCCCTTTCGAATGCAAAACCTGACTCTTTTCCGAGCTGGAGCGCGTCATCCTTGTACAAAACCTGCTTCGCGTGCGGGCCCATGCCCGAAAAAGATGCGGACC
>DASTXF010000087.1:0-2216 GCA_035765615.1 Minisyncoccota bacterium
GCCATCTCTATCTCGCAAAACAAATGTGGGAAGAGGCGAACCACTGCGTGGCATTCGAATACGTGCTCGAAACCTTCCCATTCGACCGCGCGAAGATCTTCAGCCTTCACCTTGAAGTGCCGTCGATGCAGGCCAAGGAAGCCTACATCAACAAATATATGAAGCGCATGATCGATGATCGGCTCGACATCTCATCGCCGGAAGGGAAGAAGGACTTCATCAGGAACCTTGTCGCGACGAACATCGTGATGGAAGGCATCTGGTTCTATTCGGGCTTCATGGTGGCGCTTTCGTTCCGTCAGCGAAATCAGCTCAGAAACTTCGGCTCGATGATTAACTGGGTTATCCGAGACGAATCGCTTCACCTCAAATTCGGTATGAACCTCATTCATAATATTCTCGAGGAGAACGCTGAGCTTCTCACCGAGGAATTCGCGACCGAAATTCGCGACATCATCATCGAAGGCGTGAACCTTGAGGTTAATTACAACAAGGATCTTTTCCCGAACGGTATTCTCGGCCTCAATGCCGATTATGTGAACCAGTACGTGATGTACGTCTGCGATCGCCGTCTCGAAGAACTCGGCTTGCCGAAGTATTACAATGCCACGAACCCGGCGAAATGGATGGCCACTTCGACTGACGTATTCGAACTCGTGAACTTCTTCGAAGCTCAGAATACGAACTACGAAGTCGATTCAGGCAGCCACGGCAAGAAGCAATCGTAGGAACACCTATAGAAAAATCCCGCCTTTAGGGCGGGATTTTTCATTGTGTCTGTACCTATAAGCCGAATTTTGTCGTGGGCGGCCATTTATCTGGGACCGGCGTTACCGCAGGCCTCAAGCGGCTCTCCCGCACCAGAATGAACTGGCGACGGGCGCGGCCTTGCACATAGGTAAGGATTTTGCCGTTGCACCCCCGCGTCGCCGCGGGGACTATCGCCGGTTTAACCCGGGATATCTCCCTTCTTTCGTTGGGAGCCGTTTCTGTTCGCACCTCTCGCGTTGCCGCGGACGGGCGTTACCCGCTACCGTGCTCCGGCGGCCGAAGCCTCCGGATGTGTTCGGACTTTCCTCTCCGCCTCAATAAAGAGGGGAGCGGCCGTCCAGTACAGGCCCGTACGTTATACACTTTTTATCCCCGAAAAGCCAGTTTTCCGGCCTCGCCTGAATTATATATAATGGAATCCGCAACGACGGCATTATTTGCTTTATCATTGAGTCCAAAACCATGTCACCAACTACGGGTTCCGCAAAGCTCGATAGGATAGCGTTCTACGTGCTTCAGGCGGTGCTTTTCTTCTCGCCTATATTCTTTATTCCATCCCTTTCCGTGCCGCTTCAGGCAGGGAAGTCAGCCATCCTCCTTTACGGCATCGCGATTGCCCTCATCTTCTGGCTCATTGCGCGCCTTAAGGACGGCGTATTCACGTTCCCGAAAACGTCGCTTTTCGCCGGAGCGGGAATCCTTGCTCTCGCGTATTCGATCGCGGCTATCCTTTCTCCAAACCACGTCGCATCGCTTTCGGGACAAGGCTTCGAGCTTGGGACTTTGGCATTCTTCCTGCCATCCCTCATTCTCTTCGCCCTCATACCTCTCGTAACCAAAACCGAAAAGCAGGTCTTCTATTCCTTCACGACGCTCTTCGTGTCGTTTCTCATCGTGGGTCTCTTCCACATTATCCGCTTTATCGGCGGCCCGGGCGTCCTTTCTTTCGGACTCTTCACGGACATAACCTCGAATTTCCTTGGTAAGTGGAATGACCTCGGCATATTCTTCGGACTCGGCGCCCTCATGTCTGCGGTGACGCTTGAGCGCGCAACCTTGAGCAAGCTCTTCAAGGTTCTCATGTATGTCGTCCTCGTCCTCTCGCTCTTCATGCTTGTCGCGATCAACTTCTCGCCCGTTTGGATCACGATCGCCGTCCTCTCTCTCATCTTCTTCATTTATGAGCTCTCATTCGGCAAGCGCGCCGACGGAAGGGTTTCCGGCAATCTGGGTGCCCGCGTTCCGTATCACGCTCTCGCTGTGCTCATTATCTCGGTCATATTCGCATTCTTCGGCGGAAGCATAAGCTCGGTCGTGGCATCGTCCCTCGGTACATCGCAGGTCGAGGTCCGTCCTTCGTGGTCGGCTACGCTCGACGTTACTGCGGCTGCAATCAAAGACCATCCTGTATTCGGTGACGGCCCGAACCGTTTCGCAAGCGAATA
>DASTXF010000088.1:0-3677 GCA_035765615.1 Minisyncoccota bacterium
GCTCGGCGACTATCTCTATGGGGGAGAGAAGCTCTCGCTTTTCCTCGTCTCGATCGGGCACCAATTGCTCGTTCTCGTGGCTATGTCTCTCGTGATCGGCATCTGGAGCTAGGGGCAAATATCAGGCAAAGAAAAAATCCCGACCTCGTGGTCGGGATTTTGCTATTCGTCCTCATACGCGGGCTTTGGCAGCTTCACGATGCGGAGCTTGCCGATCCGGCGTCGTTTTGGGCGCAGTTTCGGAGCGAGTGCTTTCAGGGCGCCGGGCGCGGAACCATGCGATGTGCCGTATGTGCGGATTTCGATGATTTCGCGGCCGAGACAGAACGGGGGATTGCCGGATGTCATGATTCGTACATCTGCAATTTAATCTCGAGCCGGCCGGTCACGCGGTAGCGTTCCCGGGTCGGGATCGAGACGTTCACGTTGAATTTCCAGACGCGCTTGAGTATTTTGAGGATTTCAACGCCATCCTCGAAACTCTGGACGCCGCATTCGCCGATGTTGACCGCGCCCCTCGAATAGCCGCATTCGAAGAGGTGGCGGATCACGTCGGTTTCTTCAACGAATTCGCGCGCAATGGGAGGAACGGCATCGAGGAGGGCGGCGGAGTGCTTTTTCTCCATCTCCGCGATCCGGAGCACTTCGTCCGCCATGCGTCGCTGCAGAGCAAGCTTTTGGCTCACGATGTGCGATACGACGGCGATGTTTGAGTGCCAAAGGGGCTGTTTTTTGGGCATATATAAAGGTCGGTTTGTATTCGAAACTACAACAAAATTAAATTTTGTCAAATGACAGGGCGGAGGGGCATAGGCTAGAATGGGCCGGCAATGACTCACGAAATCCTCCTCTATTACAAATACGCCTCTATCCGCAATCCAGAGAAATTCGCCGCTGAACAACGGGCGTTTTGCGCCGCGCACGGCCTCACGGGCCGCATCATCGTGGCCAAAGAAGGCATCAATGGAACCGTGGAAGGCACGGTCGAAGATACCCGCGCATACCGCGAATTCCTCGGCGCAAAGCCCGGGTTCAAGAACGTTCATTGGAAAATAAGCGAGGGCATAGGAGGCGCATTCCCGCGGCTCTCTGTCAAAGTCCGCCCGGAGATCGTGTCGCTTTCTCTCACTAAATCCGCCGAAACAGATGTCGACCCGCGAAAGGTGACGGGCGTGCACCTTGCCCCTCGCGATCTCAAGAAATGGTTCGATCGCGGCGAGAAATTCACCATCATTGACATGCGAAACGACTACGAGCACAAAGTCGGCGCATTCGAAGGTTCGGTCTTGCCGCCCTTGAAGAATTTCCGCGACCTGCCGCGGGTCATGCCGAAGCTCAAGAAGCATTCAAAAGAAAAAGTCCTCACTGTCTGCACCGGCGGCGTCCGCTGCGAAAAGGCTTCGGGATATCTCATCAAAAAAGGCTTCAAGGATGTCTATCAGCTCGACGGCGGCATCGTGTCGTTCATGGAAAAATATCCGGGCGAGCATTTCAATGGATCGCTCTATGTATTCGATGGGCGCGTGACCATGCATTTCGGAGGAAAGAAGCGCCAAGTCATCGGCCGCTGCGACAAATGTGGCAAAAAGACCGAATCATACGCCGACTGCGCCAATCAAAACTGCAAGAATCAGATGCTCTGCTGTTCTGCCTGCCTCAAAGCCAAAAAAGCATACTGTTCGGAGAAGTGTCGCAAGCTTGTGGCAAATAAAAAGAGCCCGAAACGCGCGTACGCGTAGGGCTCTTGAATGTGGCTTGAATCTAGCGTGAGAGCTCGGAGATCGCTCTCCTGAGGTTCTTTCGGGCCTGTGTGTCGAGAAGGCTTCTCATTTTCGCCGTGTAGTAGAGCGGCTCGCGCTTCAGGAAGTACGTCAGGACCCTGATCCGACCCTCGACGAATTTCCGGGGCGGAACATGCTCATATTCGGACATGATGCCTCCGCAGTACTCGTTAAAGGCTTTCTCGGGAGCGCCGAGAATCGCCAGGTCGAGATCGATGATGATCGCTTCCTCGCGGTTTTGCGGCATCTTGTTGTGCTTTGTTGCGAGGATGAGGCGTTCGACTACGCCAGGTCGTCCTCTGGAGCATGTCAGGAATGAAACGTAGTGGCGGCTTGCCTCGACGCTTCGTTCCTCGTTGTCCGAGGCGCGCGGATCATACACATAGTCATGGAACCAGATCGCAAGAGCAATTTCGGGCCAGAATTCGTTCCTCCCGAAATGGGCTTCAAGAAGATCGAGCATGGTGACGATGTGCTCGAGGTTGTGGTACGCCCGTCGCCGGTCGAGGTATGTTTCGACGAGCTTCTCGAAGATGGTCTCATCGGTTTCCTCTTTGGCAGTCGCGAACGACTTCGTTTGGAGGAACTTTGTGAGTTTGAGCCAGTGCTTTCGCGCCTGGCCAACGAGGTGCTTTTCCTTTAGGTGGAGAAGCACTTCCCGTGGCACTGAACGCGCTGCTTCTGTCGTCCAATTCGGATCGATACCGACATGGCCTTTGACCATGCTTGAGCTTACGTGGGCGAGTTCGGGCCGGCAGGGAACCCAGAGGGTTTCGATGCCGGGCGCGATCTCGCGGTTCTCGCACGCGAGCACTTGCTCGTCCTCGACATCCTTGAAATTGCGGATGCCGCGGATGAGGGTGTCCGCTCCGAGCCGCAGGGCGAACCGGGCGACATATTCTCCGACGCACGATTCGACGCGCACGTTCAGAATGTCGGAAACGGCAGCGCTCGCCATTTCCACGCGCTCCTTGGCGGTGAACGTGTAGTTCTTCCGCGTGTCGGAAGCGACGATCACGATGAACGTGTCATAGAGGGGCGCCATGCGCCGCACGATGTCGAGATGCCCGTTCGTGATCGGGTCAAGGCTCGCAGCGTATGCCGCGATGCGCTTCTTGGTATTCATTTTTGCCATGATTGGAGGGTGTGGTAGAGGGCCGCGACGCGCCATTCGAGCTGGCGGATATCGCAATCCGTGCGTATGACAATGTCGGCGAGTTTTTCCTTCACTCCATCGTCCATTTGTTCGTGCATACGAGCGGCAATGCCGTCCGACGTCATGCCGCGATCTTCCTTGAGACGGCGGTACCGTTCATGGAGCGGGCACGCTGCGGTGATGACCGCCTTGAAATAATGGCGGACATTCATTTCGAACACGATCGCTGATTCGACGATCTTAATGGAGGCCGGGGATGACGCGACAAGGCGTCGCACCTCTCTCCATACGAGGGGGTGAATCAGCTGCTCAAGGTTTTCCTTGGCGCGGCGGTCCGAAAAGATCTTCAAGGCGATGGCGGGAAAGTCCGCCTGTCCGTGAGGGTAGGCATCAAAGCCTACCGCGATGCGCACCGCTTGCCGGAGGGGCTCCGAGGCGATGATTTCCTTCCCGATCTTGTCGCAGTTGAAGACGACAACGTCCGGATATCTCGAAAGAATGCGGCCGACAGCGCTTTTTCCGCCGGCGATATTGCCGGTAAGGGCGAATGCGTCCATTCTCATGCTATTGATTTTTTTGAAAGTTCATTTTCTTATCACATACTGCTGTTTTCAGAAGGGAAGTCAAGATTGGCGTGTTTTCTCTGCTATACTATTCGCATGGATACAAAGAAGCTCCAATTTCATTATTTTATCGGCTTGCTCCTCATTGTTCTTGCGCTCACGCTTGCGCTCTTCTGG
>DASTXF010000089.1:0-3850 GCA_035765615.1 Minisyncoccota bacterium
GCGTGATCGTTGCCTTTACGCTTCTTACTGGTGCCGCGACGGTAACGGTCCGCGCCGCAATTATGGCCATTGTTTCTCTTTCCATTCGCACCGCAGGCAGAAAGTATGCACCTCTTCGGGCCCTCACTTTCGCTCTGGGCATTATGGTCGTAATCAATCCGCTTATCCTTGCGTTCGACGCAGCATTTCAAATCAGTGTCTCATCCGTGGTCGGGCTTGTTCTTCTTTCTGAGCCGATTTCAAGAAAGATCGGATTCATAAGCGAACGGTGGGGGATGCGGGAGATTGTTTCTGCGACGCTTTCGACCCAGATATTTTCGATGCCTCTCATCATGTTTTATATGGGTGAAGTTTCTGTCATATCAATTATTCCAAACATTGTCCTTTTGCCATTTCTCCCGTGGATCCTTCTTTTGGGGGTCGTGCTTCTTGTGTTAGGTTTTTTTGGCGCCGCGGCCGGGGTGCCGGCCGCGGCGCCATTCGCCTGGGTCATGAAACTCCTTCTCTCATATGTCCTCTGGACGGTGCAAAGTTACGGCTCTCTTCCTTTCTCCTCAATCAAAATGACCGTGGGCCCTTTCGGACTCACGGTCATGTTTGCTTTCGTATTCGCTTTTACTATTTGGCTGCGGCGAAATTGCTCTCGCACGTCTGCCAATTAAGATTGGCGAAGAAATCTTCAAGATACGCCTTTCTTCCCGACGGCTGATAGTCCGCAACGAACGAATGCTCCCACATGTCGAGCATGAGGATAGGCTGAAGTCCGTTCAGCTGTCCGAGGTGCTGCTCGTCAAACCATGCGTTCAAGAGACGGTCGGTTTTCGGATCGTAGTAGAGTACCGCCCATCCTACGCCGCGGGTCATGCCGATAGCCTTGAATCGGGCGAGCCACCCGTCAAACGAACCCCACTCGGCTTCAATCGCTTTCTTGAGGGCGCTGTCAGAGGCGAGAGGCTTGGCGCCGCCTTCAAAATGAGCGAAGTAATATTCATGATTGCGCATGCCATCGAACTCGAACGCGAAGCGCCTCTGAATTTCGTTCAGTTCATAGACGTTTTTCTCGGCATCTTTCGAAAGCTCGGCGATGTGATCGAGGATGAGATTCGAGTGCTTTACATATCCCGCGTAGAGCTTGAGGTGCTCTTCGATGTTCTTTGCCGAGATGCCTTTGAGTGCCGGTATGCTGAATTTCTTTTCTTCAAATTTCTTCATAATAGTGGTTTTTAACTTGTATACAGATTATACGATTGAAATGCCGGCTTTGTAAGCCTACAATGCGGTGATGTATCCAAACCTTACAGCCCTCACGGAAGCGCTTGCGCGCCTGGGTGAGTCCTATTCTCACGTGCCTGGCTTTCCTGATTCGGTAATGGCCAAACAAGGGGCATTTATCCGTGCCGCCACCCCGTGGAATCCCGAGTCCGTATCGGCCCTCACCCATGACAAGGCAGCCGTTTATGCGCTTCTCGAAGGAAAGGCTCCCTTTCCAAAAACGCTTGTATTCTTTGATCCAGAAGGCGACCATCCTGAATTTGCCCGCGAGAAGTCAGTGCGCGAAATCGCTGAAACAATATCTCCGCTTCCGTATCCTCGCACCATAAAGATGAACCGTGGCGAAGCAGGATCGCACGTGTATTTTGTCGAGAACGATGATGAGACGGTTTGCGCTTTCGCTGCGATCTTCGATAAGAAAGGCCGCAACTACGATTTCATGGCCCTTGTCCAAGAACATATCGCGGTCGCCCATGAATGGCGCGTCGCCGTTGCGGTCAAAGTACCGGTGTTCGCGTATGCCAAGGGTACATTCGATATTGCGGGCGATAATTTGTATGCACGGCTCTCTCCGATCGCGACCGCTGCGATCGAAGCGACCGGCCTTGTCTGGGGAGCGATCGATATCATCGAATCGAAAGAGGGTGATTTGTATTTCCTTGAAGCCAACTCAAGGCCGAGCTATGCCGGGTTTATCGGCAAACACGGTACGGAGAAGATAACCGCGCTTTACGAACGTTCTCTTCGGTCCGCTGCGCTGTCTAAAAATAAAATGAAGGGATCCGAAGATCCCTTCATGACAAGCTCTCAACGGGCGAAAGCTCGAAACGGACAAGCCTAAGTTTTCCGTCAGGGTCCGTGGCGTACTCCATCCAGCCAATGAGTTTCTCTCCTTGGAGAACCCGCGGCAGGATATGGGTATCCGATGGGATGATATCGTCCGGAAGACTTCCGAGCGGATACCATTTCCCATCGAGGATTTCATCGGACTCGCCTGGCTCGCCGCTCCATTTTCGCAAAAGGAAATAGTGGAGCATAAGCCGCGGCCCCGCCTCGTCGATAATCTTTATCTGTGCAACGGCCTTCATGTCCTCGGGTCGTCCGGTGAAATCGGATTCTTCGCCGAGTTCGCGGGAGGCACAGTGGGCCGGCGACAAATCTTTCCCGGCTTCGAGGTCTCCGCCGTACCCGATTCGGAGGTAAGCAATCCCTCGTTTTACCGCTTTCGGTTTCGGTGCTTTTCTGCCGAGGAAAACTTCCGTCGATCCGGATCCGTCTCGAAGGAGGTACACGACCGTGCTTATGGGCAATTGGTTCATGCTTGCCTAACCATACTCCTTGGCTAAGGAGAGTCAATCTGAGAGATACAACAAAAAACCGCCCTGATTCGGGCGGCCTTTCGTTTATATGATTCCTGCCTTCTTGAGGGTGGCGTACGCGCCGTTTTTGTTGATGGTCTTGATGGCGCGGGTGGAGAGGACGAGGCGGATAGACTTCTTGAGTTCAGGAATGTAAATCTTCTTGGTCTGGAGGTTTACGTAGCGGCGGGTTTTTCCGATAGGGTTAAACTGCGTCGCACGAGTGCGGTTTGAGTATCCTCCTCCGACGAGGGATGTTCTCTTGGTTACTGGGCAGGTTTTTGCCATACGTTCGTAATATAAGAAAGTAACGAGCATGGTATCATAAGCCTGCATTTTGGCAAGTTTTTCACCTCATAATGACCTTCCAAATCATATTTTCACTCATAATCCTCCTCTATTCCGTGATCATCCATGAGATATCGCATGGATATGCCGCGCTCCTTCAAGGCGACCGTACGGCGGAATACGAAGGCCGCTTGACCCTCAATCCTTTGCCGCACATTGACCCTATCGGCACAATCGTCCTGCCGATCATATCGATTCTTCTTCCGGGAAGCTTCCTTTTTGGTTGGGCGAAGCCAGTTCCGTTCAATCCGTACAATCTCCGCAATCAGAGATGGGGCGAAGCGATCGTGGCTGTCGCCGGTCCGCTCGCGAACATCGCACTTGCCCTTATCTTCGGTCTCTTTATTCGCTTCTACCTCATCCCGAACGGACTCGTCGACAGTCCGGCGACGGCAATGTGCGTCATCATCGTCCTTGTAAACGTGACGCTTGCTATATTCAATCTTGTTCCGGTTCCGCCTCTCGATGGGTCAAAGATTCTCTCTGCTGTTCTCCCTCGGGGGTGGATGAAAGTTCGGCGAGCGATCGAGCGCTTCGGATTCCTCGGCGTTCTCGTATTCCTTCTCTTTATCTGGCAGTTCTTTGCGCCGCTTATTCCGTGGATATTTACCGCGATAACAGGCTTGTCGCTTTAATCACTTTGAATTTGCCGTCGTTTGCCACGACTTCAGTCGGGCCAATGCTTTTTTCCATGATCCGTTCGTAGGAAAGAAAAGAATTCGCCACAATGTACACGGCTCCGCCGGGCGAAAGGTGCCGTTTTGCATCTCGGGCAAGCTTATCGATGAATGAGTAATCGGTATCGATGCCTTTATGAAAGGGCGGATTAGAAACGATAAGGTCGAATGTGCCTTCAATCGATTCGAATACAT
>DASTXF010000090.1:0-2501 GCA_035765615.1 Minisyncoccota bacterium
TTGAGACCATCGGCTACCGACTCCTCGACCCCAAAGCCTGATGCAAGCCTTCCTCCTCATTTCGTCGCTCCGAGCTCTCCTCATTCGAGCACTCCAGCCCCTGCACCCATGCAAAGGCAAGACACGAGGCAGCAATGATGCCCTTTCAGCACAAATTAGCGCACTCTCACGAACTCAGCCCTGGCACGCTGCTTCTTCCCGACGAGCTTTCCGCGCTCGACTTTGTGAATTCGCTTTCTTCAGACTACCCTGAACTCGAAATTTGGTTTCGGACGAAGGTCGTTCCCGGACTCCGCGCCGGAACGCGGAAAATCGTGCGGATCGAGCGGAGTGCGACCCTAATTGGAATCGGAATTGCTAAAAAAGAAGATGAAAAAAAGATTTGCACAGTACGCATCGCCCCGCCGTATTTTGGTCGCGGCTATGCGCTTAAGATTTTTGACGAGTGCCTCCGATGGTTAGGCACTGCCAAGCCATATTTGACCGTGAGCGAGAACAAGCTCCCCGCGTTTGAACGGATTTTTGATTACTACGGATTCGTCCACACCTCTTCGCAACTTGGCCGGTACAGGACGGGCGTGATTGAATTAGCCTATAATGAATAGTCTAACGCCGCATCTCGAAAAGCTCGTCAGCCGCTGGCGAAAACTGCGCCGCTTCTGCCCTGACTATTTTGACAGGGACACCCAGGCGCAAGCCATAACGTGATACCGCCTCATGATTTACCGCCATTTGGATTTCCAGCTCGGCGGCAGTTCGAGAGGGACGCTTCTTATTGTCTGCGCTTCGGCGCCGCAGAAGTTCGTCTACATCGAGTTCAAGCAACATCAATGCCGTCGGGCCGAGAACCATAAGTTCGTCGGGCGGCAGCACAATCAGCTTGGCCCCCGTATCTAGGACACATTGACCATCCAGAAGGACCGGTCGTCGACCAATCTTTCGCCGCTCATACTGAAGCTCTTCAGCCAGCGCACGCTGATTTGACAACAGCTCTGAACGCACTTTCATATCGCGCAGATTTTGTACTGTTGTCTTCAATCGGCGAGCGATTAGGTAACTTGCCGTAAGGTGACAAATTTCAGGTCGTCTAGCCGCGTAAGCGGCGCACAGCGTTGTCTTTCCTACGCCAGAGATTCCGACAACGAGAACTAAGTTCATGCATCGAGGCGGACACCGCGACCGCCGGAAAGGGCCCAGGTCGGGATATACATAAATGATTGTGGTGGTGTGAAGTTTTCGAAGACCTCTGAAGGAATAACTTCACGTACGAATTTCCGTACACGACCGATCTGGAGGGCGAACGCCTCGTGTCGCCCGGTAAAATAGTCGTCAAAGTAGTCTTTGGAAATTCCAGATCCAGCTTTCGTCTTGCGCCACAACTTGTCCGGGGTATCGGACAGAATCCGCTCTATGTCGAACTCTGCAACAAAGCGGCCAACCGGCTTGGTACAATAGATCAGGGCTCTTCGAACGTCCCGCCTGGCGAATACGCGCCGCCGAAACTCAAAGGTCTTCCGTCCACAAAGGATACTCTCCACGTGTTCCGGTCTAATCGACAACAAGACGAGCATCCACGTTTCCCATTTTGAGAATTGTTCGGAGCTGATCGGCCGTCAATTCCCGCAAGTCCCACCGTGGCTGCTCACTAATATGAGCCTCCTCCAGCAGGCGCCCGCGCGTGACTCTCCGAGAAAAGGCTACGTTGTAGGTCATCTTAGTCATATATAAGCGATGATTAGTTTCAAACTGGTTTCTGAGCTGATCCCGGGAAAAAACGCTGTGTGGCGCGGCATAGGACACGAACTGATCTGCCGAAGCGAAATCCTGCTTGGAACGAACGTCCTCAACTACACAAACTGAGGTCGCCACCGAGCGATAGAAGGCCGGGCCTTCACCATCACTCGTTCGATAAATAACGATCAGGTCTCCCGGGCTCATCTGATTGAGAGGCACACGCCCAATATAAGCTTTGTGAATCGTATTCGTATGAGAAACATCGCGCAGGATTTCTCGCGGCTCGTTATTCAAGATGGAGTCTGGTAAGAGCTGCGAGTGGTAGGCAGGATATACCGCGAGCAACCAAGCGCGTCGCCCTTTAATATGTAAAAATGGGTAGTCTGCGATTATGTTTCCTGAGTGCGCATCTAATCGGCGCACCAGCACAAGCTCACGACCATCGGCCGTCGTTTTGGTCGCATACCTAAGGAAGCCATACGTCTCGAAGAGTGCGATGAGCTCGGCATGAAGTTCGAAAACCGTAACATACACCCCTGTCATCCCGCCAGCGATTGCGGTATCTAGCACTTTCTTGAGAACACGTTCCCCAAGCTTTGTCCCGCGCCCCTCAATCTTCAAGGTGCCAACTTTCAGCCAGCTTCCACTCGGGAGTGGCGGATCGATATCCGTGATTGCACCGACCTCCTCCTTCAAATAGATCATCCCGCTCAGACGGCGAGAGTCATCTACCACGACATAGAGTTCTTCGTTAGCTTTGGAAGTAA
>DASTXF010000091.1:0-3113 GCA_035765615.1 Minisyncoccota bacterium
GTGTTGAGCCTTACTGCACGGTCTTGCCAACGAAGGGAATGATCATGCCGATGGTCGGAAATTCGATCTAGCCAAGGAGCGCTTCTGAAAGAAGAATCCATGACTCGAGCGGTACATCTTCCGCTCGGGTATTTTCTCCCATTCCAAGTTTTTTGAATGCAGCGGCGACAGTTTCCTTCTCCCGAACAGACGAAAGGTTCGAGGAAAGTTTCTTTCGTTTCTGGGCAAAGCCTGCGCGAACAATTTCAAAAAAGTTCTCTTCGCTTTTTTTGTTTGCGAACGGATTATGAATATCCGCGAGCCTGATCACTGCCGAATCGACGTTCGGAATCGGAAAAAAATTCCCGCGCGATACATTCATGATGAGCTCAGGTTTTGCGTACACTTTCACTGAGAGCGACAAAATGCTTTCTTTGCCGTCACGGGCGATTACGCGGTCGGCGACTTCTTTCTGAACCATGAGAATCATCTCTGATGGTTTTTCTTTTGCGGAAAGGAAGTTTCGCACGATAGCGCCGGTGACATAATACGGAATATTCGCAATCACTTTGTACGATTCCGGTCCGGTCGCGAGCGATTCGATATTTGTTTCAAGAATGTCGCCATGGATGAGTTCAAGATTTTTTCGAGAGATGTCGTCTCGGAAGGACTCGGCGAGAACCGGTATAAGTCGGTCATCCTTTTCGATCGCTTTCACCCGCGCGCCTGCGTCGAGGAGCGCCTTGGTAAGGACGCCTTTACCCGGACCGATCTCGATTGCAAGTTCTCCTTTCTTGAGATTGGCCGCATCTACGATCGCTCCGACAATGCGCGGAGAAATGAGGAAGTTCTGGCCGAGAGATTTTTTGGCGCGAATCATATGTCGAAATATATCACCTTCCCTCCTGTGCGCACGCGGTCTTCTTCCTCAAGATATTTCTCCGGTATATCAAAAATGAATTCTGAAGGAACGGCGATCTGTCGCGCTCCGTATATGGTTCTCATGGAAGCATGGGAGAGGAAAAGCTTCTTTTTAGCCCGTGTTACAGCCACATAAAACAGCCTGCGCTCTTCTTCATCGTCGCGCTTCTCACGCTTTGACTCCATGGCTCGGTGCGGAAAAAGATCCTGTTCAAGTCCCGTGATGAATACGTATTCGAATTCGAGACCCTTCGAAGCGTGAACTGTCATGAGTCTCGCTGCTGGCTTGTTTTCCTCCATTTCATCCTGATCGGTCGCGAGAGCGGCGTCTTCGAGGAGCTTGGCAATGCCCTCGCCCGGAATCATAAAGTCGTATTTCGATGCGAGCGTTGCGAGCTCGCGCATGTTCTCGAGGCGTTCGAGGTCTTCATCGGATCCGCCCGCGAATGCGTCTTCGAGGCCGCTCCGCTTCATCACGAACTTCACGAGTTCTGATGCTTTTTCTCCCGCCGATTTTTTTGCGATGTCATCGAGTATTGAATTGAACTCCGACCACTTCTTTGAAAGCGCCGGAGTAAGCCGATCAAGCATTCCTGAAAATATTTTGGCGATTGTCGCCTTTCCGATGCCTCGTGTCGGTACGTTTATGACACGTTCAATATCTGAGAGTGAATCGCGGTTCAAGGCGGCGCGGATATACGAGAGCAGGTCTTTGACCTCTTTGCGTTCGAAGAATTTTACGCCGAGCACCTGGTACGGTATGCCTCGCGAAAGCATGGCCTCTTCGAGAGCGCGCGACTGAAAGTTCGCACGGTAGAGGACGGCGATCTCGCGAGGGTCGACTCCTCTCTCGATGAGTTCGTTTATTTTTCCTGCAACAAATCGCGACTCGTCGTTCTCATCGAATGCTTGGTATAGGGCGATTTTGTCGCCGGCGCCTTTTTTAGTGAAAAGATTTTTTTCGAAGCGATTCTTGTTCTTCTTTATGATGTGATTCGCTACCTCAAGGATCGTCTGGGTTGAGCGATAGTTTTCCTCGAGCATTACCATCGAGGCTCCTGGGTAATCTCGTTCGAATGAAAGAATGTTTTTTATGTCGGCTCCGCGCCAGCTGTAAATGTTCTGATCGACATCGCCCACTACGCATATGTTCTTGCGTTCCCCTGCTATGAGTTTCGCGATCTTGTATTGGACCTTATTCGTGTCCTGGTACTCGTCGATATGAATGTATTGCCAGGCGTTCGCGTAGTGATTCCTAATCTCCGGATTCTTTTCGAGAAGTTCCGCGGTCTTAAGGAGAAGGTCGTCAAAATCGAGAGCCTTTTCCTTTCTGAGTGCTGCCTCATATTTCTGCCAAACGTTGTGGACGATTTCCCGCATGTAGTCGTTGCCGACAGTCTCGAAAAATTGGGAAAGATTGGTTGCGTTGCCCTTCTCCTTCGAAATTATGGAAAGGATTACTCCTGGCTCATACTGTTTCGGGTCGAGCCCGAGTTCTATGAGAGCCTCTTTAACTGCCCTTCGTGAGTCGCTTCGGTCAAAAATGCTGAAGTGGCGGGTAAGTCCAAGCTTCTGGGCGTTTTCCTTGATGATATGAACGCCAAGTGAGTGAAATGTGCTCACAAAGGGCCTTTCGGAGAATGAGACAGGGAGGTTGAGGTCGCTTTCTTCAATCAATTTGAAGACTCGTTCTCTCATTTCTCGGGCGGCTTTGTTGGTGAAGGTGATTGCGAGGATAGCTTCCGGCCGAACCCCTGTTTTAATAAGATGGAGGATGCGATAAGTGATGGTTTTGGTCTTTCCTGCACCCGCACCAGCGAGAATAAGCACCGGACCTTCGGTCTTTAGTACGGCTTCCCTCTGGCGCTCGTTCAAACCCTCGAGATAATTCACCGGTCAATTCTAGCACACGGCCAGGAATTCATAATTATGGCTTTGTTGAGCCATTAGAACAGATTATGGGAAAAAGGTGGATAGAGGGTGGACAAGCTCGGTTGACTTACCCTCCCCGGTCGGTATAGTTATAGGGCACGGAAACGGCAGTACGTCTGTAATATGGCTCAACTAAGCCACATTTTCCAGAAAATCCCCTCAATTCCCGGATAACGCAAGCACTATTTCTACGACTCCAACAACGCCTTCGCCCCGTCCGCAGGGTTTTTCAGGGGCAAAGAGCAAAATATGGCTTAAAATCGGACTTTACACCGTAAAGT
>DASTXF010000092.1:0-17716 GCA_035765615.1 Minisyncoccota bacterium
CTGATCCTCGGCCAAGTGATTTTTTAGCATCGAGGCCGGGTCGCGCACGCGCGACCCGGCTTTTTCATTTCAATTATTTCTCGGCAAGACTCGGAAATCCTCCCCTCTCTGCAAAATACATCTGCCTCAGGTCGAATGCCGTCAGAGCCTTCGCGTATACATGGACATGCGTTATATAGCCAGTGAACGGATACGAAGGCGGAGCTGCGTACTCGTCCGCCCCGATGCGAAGTGTCGCCGTCGTAGACGTATACGAACCGCTTCCCGCTGCCGAACGATCAAGGGCTCCGTTCACGTATGTCTTACACACCGACCCGTCATATGTCGCTGCCACGTTGTACCAGACATTCTGAGCAAGGATCGTGCCTCCGGAAGCATTGCGGATATCGCATGTAACCCCTGACCCGCCGAATTCGAGCTTTTGATTCACTACTCCCATACCGTAGCCCTGGTTGTTCGCCGGCGGCACTTTGAAGACCACTTTTTCATCGCCGCGCGAGCTCGTCCGCTTGATCCAGGCAGTGACCGTGATCGGGCCAGTAATGTCGAGAGAGCCCGAATAATTCGCCACATCGACGTACGTATTCGCTCCATTAAAAAGAAGCGAGCACCCATTTCCATAAGGAGTATCGGTCTGCCATGACAGTGAACCGTTGAGGGTTCCCGTATTACCGTTTCCCGACCGGTCATTCACTGATGTTCCCGAACATTCATCAAATTCCCAAAGTCCCGCAGCATAATCCGCGGCAGCGTGGTATGCATTGGCTTCGAACTGCTTGCCTGCTCCGATCGCCGCCTTCGTCCGGGCAGAATTGAGACTCGAAAGGACCACACTCGAAAGGAGCGAGATGATTGAGATAACAACGAGAAGTTCAATAAGGGTAAAGGCGCGAGATTTCATGCACTTATTTGAGATACGCAAGTTCACGAGCATAGTTAGCCTTAACCTCGGCAGCCAAAAGCGTATTCGTATAGATGTGAACCATGTCGATCTTGCCCTTGAAAAAGCCACGGTAGCCGTTATGGCCGCTTCCGATGCTTACGAAGGACCGGGTTGAATGATCCGGCAGAGTGCCCGTCCACTGGGTATCGAGCGCCCCATCGATATAGAGCGCGCGCTTTCCGTTTCCCGACGTGTACGCGATATTATGCCAGGCATTAAGACTCACCTTGCCCGTCGACACGTCGTTGAAAAAGTCCCCCGCCCCGACGGTGCCGTCGCCGCGCAACTCGATTCCTCGATCCCCGCCGCTTTGCGTGTCGTCGTCCCAGAGAACGACATCGTAATTCTGATACTGCGTCGGATAAACCCAAACGGACCAGGTAAGCGTCGTATTCGGGAACACGCTGTCATTTTTTCCCACCGTGACGAAACCGGTCGCGCCATCAAACTGCAAGGCTCCGAAATATTTCCCTGTCGTCCATGTAACGCCGCCGTTGAGCGTCCCATTCATGCCGTTTCCCGACATGTCCGCAACCGTCGATCCCGATCCTTCGTCCATATTCCACATACCGGCAGCATCCGCACCGAAGGCATGATAGTTGTAACTCGAAAATCTCTCAGCTGCCGCCACCCTCGCCTTTTCTCTTGCGGAATTGAGAGACGAAAGCACCACGCTTGCAAGAAGCGATATGATGGAAATCACAACAAGAAGCTCGATAAGGGTGAAACCTCGCCTATTCATGGTCATATGATAACAAAAAAAGCGGCATACGCCGCTTTTTTTACGAATTCCAACCCTTGGCTTCGAGTGCCCGGAGCGCCGCGTTCTGCTCGGCCTCCTGCTTTGACTTGCCTTCGCCGGTGGCGATTTGATCTTTGCCGATAAGAACACCGACCGTGAACGATTTGTCGTGATCGGGACCCGATTCGCGAACCAATCGGTAGGACGGAGTGACACCTGTCTTCTCTTGGGCCTTTTCTTGGAAGAGGCTCTTCGCATCGACGAGGTTGCCGCGCGCAATCATCTGATCGGCGAAAATGAAAATGTTTTTTTCAATGAATTTCTTGGCAACGTCGTATCCCTGGTCGAGGTACATGGCGCCGACGACCGCTTCAAAAGTATTCGCAAGAATGTACTGACGGGCGCGGCCATTGTCTTTCGCCTCCCCTTTCGAAAGAAGGAGGAAATCGTTCATCGAAAGATTCGATGCGACTTCGGAAAGGGTGATCGCGTTCACGAGCGCCGATCGGTACGTCGTAAGCTCACCTTCGGGTTTCGAAGGGTATTTGCGGTAGAGGAAGTCCGTCACGACAAGCTCAAGAACTGCGTCACCGAGGAATTCAAGGCGCTCGTTGTGCTCGAGCTTTACGTTCTTGTTTTCGTTGATGTATGAACGGTGCGTGAAAGCCTGGCGGAGGAGCGCCTTGTCCTTGAAAACAAGGCCTGCTTTCTCTTCAAATCGGGAAAAATTGATATCCATGCGGCTACGTTATATGAAAGAAGCCAAAAAGCAAGCTATTTCTTCGGAATGAGCTTTACCGCCTTGGCGATAATCGGCATCATGTCGTCGTAGAAATTGAGGTCGCCGAGTTCGTCGGCTTTGAACCACTGTGCCTTGTCGAGTCCGCCCGATTCCTTGAGCTTGAGCGGCTGATATTCGGCTTCGGCAAGGAAATAGGTCACCTGCTTCCTCATCTTGCCTTTTTCCGGGTGAGTCGCGACGTATTCGTTTGCAGCGACTTCCTTAATGATTTCGATGTCAACGCCGATCTCTTCCTTGATCTTGCGCATCGTGCCTTTCTTCACGTCCTCGCCTTCTTCAAGGCTGCCTTTCGAGAGGGTCCAGCGGCCGAATACGTCATGGACGAGGGCGAGATAGATCGCGCCTTCGTGACGAGAAAACACGACTGCGCCGCCGAGCTTTACGATCGGCATTTTTTCGAATGGAATGTTGAATTTGTCGTCTTTTTTCTTCGAGACGGCGTCTTTGCCCGGCTCGCCAAGTTCCTTGTATACGGAACCGAGCACCCCGTTCACGAACTTTCCTGAATTTTCACCGCCGAACGATTTGGCAAGCTCGATCGCCTCGTTGATGGCGACTTTTGCCGGAACTTCTTCGCGATCAGCGAACAAAAGCTCATAAAGACCGATACGGAGGACGTTTCGGTCTACAATGGAAATCTTATCGAGAGGCCAGTCAGGCGCGGCCTTAGTGATTATGGTATCGAGCTCGGAGCGCTTCGCGATCACTCCCTTACCGAGGTCCTGCATAAAGGTGAGGTCTGTATTTCCCGGAGCGAATTCACCGGCGTCGCGGACGATAGCATCTGAAAGTGTGCCGTCGTTCTTGCCGCGGAAATCCCACTCGAAGAGCGATTGGAGAACCACAGACCTTGCAAGGTGCCTATTTGCCATACAATGTTCGGTTTTACCGTTTAGTTATGCCTGACGATACTTTGTCAGTGTACAACACGTCCTCCGAAAAACGCAAGGATGTGTTTGAAGAAAAACCCCGCTTTCGCGGGGTTTTTCTTATCGTGCGGCCTGAGCCTCCTTCGTCTTCTTCGCTTTCTTCGCTGCTTTCTTTTCCATATCGATTACCGTAATACCTTTGTATTTGCCGGTGATCGCGGAAGCGCGATGACGGAGGTGGACCGTGCCTGTATTCGTATCAACGGTAAGCGCAGGGTTTTTAAGCGCGTGATGAGAGCGCCTGTTATTCCTGTGCGACCGCGTTGCGCGCATTCGTACTACCATAGGTCCTGTACTATAGCAGAAGCCTGAAAAAAGGCAAGAAATCCTCTCTAATCGAACTTGAACGCGCAATAATAGCCTCCGTTATTATTGCAGGGCGCCCCCGTGCCGCAGCATGAAAAATAGCCCTTCCCAAGACAACTGAAACTTGAAGGGCTTTGATCAGCCGCATCGGGCCTCCAGAGGATGTATTTCCCTGCCGTGCTATTTGCATCGCATCCGGTATTGGACGTTGCTCCATCAAGATAAAGGTAATGGTCTCCCCAGCCTCGGCCTGGGTTCGGATCGCTCGGTATCGATGACATATACGGCTTGAGGGCGTTCATGAGGGAGGTATTGCCGGGTATATTTCTGTCACCCCAGCACGTCGATCCATCGCCCACCCCGAGGCATGCCGTGCCTCCAATTGATGGAAAATTGCCGCCGTTGTCCTGGGCATAGAGGTACATGGCATTCATGATGCTTGAAATCTGTTCTTTGCGATCAGCATCCCTCGCCTTGGCGCGCGCCGAGTTAAGCGCCGAAAGCACCACGGACGCGAGAAGAGAGATGATCGAAACGACCACGAGGAGTTCGATGAGGGTGAAGCCTTTCTTTCCGCGCGAAAATGCAGGCAATATGCCGCCAATGAACGATTTCCGATGGATAGGCGACGGGCCGAGCTTCCTGATCGCCTTGCAGTGCTCATCGGTGCCATACCCCTTGTGATTTTCAAGGCCATAGCCCGGATACACAGCCGCCTGCTCTTCCATATGCCTATCACGCATGACCTTGGCCACAATCGAAGCTGCGCTTATGACAGGTATTTTTTCATCGCCCTTGATGATCGTTTCCTGGACAAGGAAACGTTTCGGCGCGCGGAGCGAGCCATCGAGAAAAACATGAGTCGATTCAGGAACAAGCGAAAGCGCATCGAGCGCCACATGAATCGCCTTTTCAATGGCGCGAGAAATGCCGATTGAATCGATCTCAGCCGCAGACACGGACGCAGAGGCGAATTCAAGTTCCCCTTTTGACTTGAGGTCAGAAATTTTCAGAAACCACTCTTCACGTTTTTGGGGCGAGAGTTTCTTCGAATCCTTGATGTCTTTGAAATGGGAGAAGTCGAATCCGCTTTCGACTCGGAGGGCGCACACAGTGACAGGGCCGGCAAGCGGCCCCCGTCCTACCTCGTCTATGCCGACTAAATGGCGCATGGTCATGGACGCCTCCATTCTACGCCATGATGTGTCTCACTGCGAAACCACAACAAGGTTCGGGCCGCCGGTTCCGCAATTCGGATCGCTCGTATATGTGCCTTTCGGAGCATTCTCAAGATTAACGGATATGCTGAAATTGGCGTTACTGTTGTACGAGCAGTAATGGTAAATGTGGCAATTGAGCTGAGAAGCGCACGCTCCGAGGTCAATGTTCTGCGGATCAGCAGGAACCGTATCGATATAAGTCGATGGTATGAATGTCGACCAATTGCCCCAGCTTGACCAGCCGCTGTATGCAGGATATGTTCCGTTGTCCTGGTAGTACAACGTCGCGGCATTTAAGATCTGCCGGAGATCAGAGAGGCGGCGAGCGTCGCGCGCTTTCGACCGCGCCGAATTAAGAGACGACATCACCACGCTCGAGAGGAGTGAAATGATCGAAATCACGACGAGGAGTTCTATGAGAGTGAAGCCGCGGAGTTTCATATGATTATTTGTCAGCGAGGAGATATTTTGGCGATTCATCCGCATAGAGGCGGCCAACCTCTTGGGCCGTAAGCGTTTTGGCATACACGCGAACCTGATCGATCTTGGCGTTTACGTAACTACCATTATAGCTGTTGCCACCAATATTGAGATTCCTGCTATTGTTCCAAGACGAAACCCCGCACGATGTTGGAGTTCCTGCGATAGCACCGTCCACGTAGAGCGTCCGAACTCCCCCTGAAACAACACCGACGATCTGGTGCCAGGTGTTCAAGTCGTTTCCCCCAATCGGAGCATAGGGCGCATTGCAGGTGTTCCAGCCAATGAATTGAAAGCCGTGGCCGTCCCATCCGTACGAAAGGGACGCGCCACTTAAGGAGCCATCTCCTTTCAAAATCATCGTCTGTCCGCCCGATGCCGCCATTTTCACCCACATCGACACGGTGAAATTGTCTGCTAGCTCGAGCGAAGCATTATCCGGCACCGAAACATAAGAGCTATTGAACGCGATCGAACACCCATTCGCGTATGGAGAATCAGTCGACCATGAAGGGCTATTTTGAAGCGTTCCATTATTTCCCGATCCCGATCGGTCCGCCGCAGAACTTCCCGAACATTCGTCGAAATCCCAAACACCTACCGCTTGATCAGCAGCGGCGTGATAGACATTCATATCAAATTGCTTGCCCGCCCCAATCGCTGCCTTGGCGCGCGCCGAATTGAGAGACGAAAGCACCACGCTTGAGAGGAGCGAGACAATTGATATGACAACAAGGAGTTCAATGAGGGTGAAGCCTTTTTTCATGACGTGATCTTCTTGTTCTGGGCCAGAAAGCGCAGGCTCGAATCGGCATATATCTTTTCTATCATAGCGTCACTCAGGTTCGCCGCATATATACGCACATCATCGATGCCTCCTACAAACGGCACGCAACAGGGCGGCGCGCCGATGCGAGGAGCCGCATCATTCATATTGGTGTAAAACGAAGAAAGTCCCACGGTTCCCGAAAGAGCACCATCCACAAAGCATTTGAAAACAAGATTCGTACGATCGAACACTCCGGCAATGTGGTGCCACTTGCCATCATTTGCCGTTTTTGAGCCGCAAGTATTCTCGTTAAATGCCCCGTTTCCGATAAGGAACGCAACTAAGCCCCCGCTCATGCCGAAACGATAGCCATCTCCGCTGCCAGCATTACCAAAGGTATATGTCTGGCCGGTCGTTTGAGTCGACTTAATCCACATCGTCACCGTAAAATTTGAGTTAGATATGCCAAGAGCCTTTGGCAAGCTGATCGAGTTTCCTGAAGCAAAGAGAAGCGACTGCTTTGAGGCGGATGAAGGCGTATCCGTCTGCCAAGAAGCCCCGCTTATCGTTCCATCATTGCCGTTTCCCGAAAGATCGCTCACCGTCGTCCCGCTTCCTTCTTCGAGGGTGTACACAACGATCGCATTGTCACCGAGAGAATGATAGGTATGAGCGTTAAACTCGAGAGCGGCGCTGATTCTGCCTTTTTCTCTCGCCGAATTGAGAGACGAAAGCACCACGCTTGAGAGGAGCGATATGATCGATATCACGACGAGAAGTTCTATAAGCGTGAAGCCTCTCTTCCGAAAAAACATGCAACTAGTATATCAAAGGAGAACTATGAGTTGACGAAGTCCTATCGACGTGGCAGATTGAATTCAGGAATACGTTCAATGAAAGCCAAATTCTACCCATATCTCGATCCCGAGATTCCCTTACGATCGCTCATGCGGCAGGCATTCGAAACCATGGATATTCCGGACCCCCAGCAAAGGGCCATATCCGGTTTCCTTGCCCCGCTCCGAATCAAAGACCCTGCCACGTATGAGCACTCGCTCCGTGTCGGGCTCCTCGCCCGGCGAATCGCTGCCTTCATGCACCTCGACGGCAAAGCGGGCTTCTATGCCGGTCTTCTCCACGACGTCGGCAAGACGCTTACCAGCCTCTCAACCTTGCAGAAGACTGACGGCTGGACACCTGCGGACGCTGAAGAGATCAAAAGCCACGTCATGGACGGGCACCGATTCCTTCGCGGCACATTCGACTTCACGGCCGAAGTGATCCTCTGGCACCATCGCTTCCAGCCGGGAGCATACCCGGAAACACTGCCTTCGAGCCTCCATCGATATTCGCCGGGGACACAGATCCTCATTCCCGTCTACGGACGCATCCTGTCGATTGCGGACAGCTTCGATGCCGCCCATCGTGGCAATGATCGCTTCGGCGGCGCCGCCCTCAATGGCGAGGATATCAAGCGGAAAATGCTTGAATGGAACAAGGACCAGGCGATCCTCATCAAGGATCTCTATGAGTCCGGGATCCTCACAACCAAAATCTATGCGGAACCAGCGGCGGTTTCGTGAGATTGCGCCCCGATTCGCGTACGCGAATCGGGGCTTTCTTTCACATAAAGCGCAAGATGCCACGGAACCCGTCTTTGTTCTATACTTGATCCATCCATGGCCCGCTTCATCCACCTTCACACCCATAGCCACTATTCCCTTCTTGCTGCACTGCCAAAGATCTCCGATCTCGTCGATGCCGCTAAAAAAGACGGCGCGCCGGCGCTTGCTCTCACGGATAACGGAAACCTCTACGGCGCGATCGAATTTTATAAAGAGTGCAAAAAAGCCAACATAAAACCGATCATCGGCGTTGATTTCTATGTCGCGGCCCGCACGAGAGCCGACCGCCAATCAGGCATCGACTCTCGTCGCACCCGCCTCATCCTCCTTGCAAAAAACTATGAGGGCTACAAAAACCTCATCCAACTCATCACCAAAAGCTACCTCGAAGGCTTCTACTATAAGCCGCGCATCGACCGCGAGCTTATCGAAAAATACAAGGACGGACTCATCGCCATCACATCCGCATTCAGCGGCGATCTTTCGCTCGCCCTCCAGGGAAACGACATTGCCAAGGCCGTTGATATCGCTTCGTGGTACAAAAACGTCTTTGGACCAGACTATTACCTCGAAATCACCCATCACCCGGACATCGACGGCCACGAAACGATCATGGAACGCACGAAACAGGTCGCGAAAAAAGCCGGCGTGCCTCTCGTTGCTGCCGCAAACGTCTATTACATAAAGCCCGAGGACAAGCAGGCCCAGCAGACCCTCATGCTCGTGAATTCGTCGGGCGATGACCGCATCAGCGACGACGATGTCGCCGACTTCTCTTTCATTTCAAACGAAACCGCCCAGGAATATTTCCGTGATACGCCGGAAGCAATCGCTAACGCCGAAAAAATCGCGAATGAATGCAATCTCGACCTTCCGCTCGGCAAGTGGTCATTCCCTGATTTCAAGCTCCCGTCCGGCGAGACTCCCGACACCGCCCTCCGAAAAGTAGTTTTCGAAGGCTTTGCAAGGAGAAACGTCCCCGAGACGAAGGAAATGGTCGACCGCGTCGAATACGAACTCAAAGTCATCAAAGACAAAGGCTACTCGCCGTACTTCCTCATCGTGGCCGACCTTCTCGCTTACGCGCGCGAACACGGCATTCTTTCAAACATTAGGGGCTCCGTCTCCGGATCGCTTGTCACATATCTTGCCGGAATCACCAATATCAACCCGATCGAATACGAAATTCCGTTCGAGCGCTTTCTTAACCCTGATCGTCCGTCCGCTCCCGATATCGATATGGACTACGCCGACGACCGCCGTGATGAAATGGTGGAATACGCCCGTCAGAAGTACGGCATGGACAAGGTCGCCCAGATCGGAACCTTCGGTACTATGGCCGCACGCGGCTCGGTCCGCGACGTCACCCGCGCCCTTGGCTATTCCGTCGAAACCGGCGACAAGCTCGCCAAAATGATACCGATGGGCTCGCAGGGCTTCCCGATGACCATTGATCACGCTCTCGAAATCGTCCCCGACCTCAAGAAACTCTATGATGAGGACCGCGACACCCACCGCATTATCGACATGGCGAAAAAAATCGAAGGCTGTGCGCGCCACATCTCGATCCACGCAGCCGGAATCGTCATTGCGCCAACGACCCTTACCGATTTCACTCCCCTTCAGTACGATCCAAAGGGCGAGAACAAGATCATCACCCAATACGACATGTATTCGATCGACGAGAACGGCGCCGGCCTTCTCAAGTTCGACTTCCTGGGTCTCAAGAACCTCTCGATCCTCGCCGACGTACTCGACCGCATCGAAAAGATTGAGGGAAAAAAGATCACCGACCTCGATGCCATCCCTCTCGACGATAAGAAGACCTTCGAAATGCTTGCTCGCGGCGAAACCGTCGGCCTTTTCCAGCTGAACGGCGATGGCATGACCAAATACCTCAAAGACCTCAAACCAACAACCATCCACGATATCAACGCCATGGTGGCCCTTTACCGCCCGGGGCCGATCCAATTCATCCCGCTTTACATCGACCGAAAGCACGGCCGCTCGCCGATCGAATACCCTGATCCGGCGCTCGAACCGATCCTCGGCAAAACCTACGGCGTGCTCGTCTATCAAGACGACCTTCTCATGATGGCGCACAAAATCGCCGGCTATAGCTGGGGCGAGCTCGACAAATTCCGCAAAGCTGTCGGCAAAAAAATCCCGGAGGAAATGGCCGCCCAGAAGGAAAAGTTCGTCAAAGGCTGTGTCGAATACAGCAAATGGCCAAAGAAAAAAGCTGAGGAACTCTGGAAATGGATCGAACCATTCGCAGCATACGGCTTCAACAAGGCTCACTCCGTCTCCTACGGCAAAGTCGCATACCTCACTGCATATTTCAAAGCGAATTATCCGGCGATTTATATGTCCGCAGTGCTTTCCGCCGACTCAGGCGAAGTCGAAAAGATCGGCGAATCGATCATCGAATGCCGGCGCATGGGCATACCAGTGCTGCCGCCGTCCGTGAATGAAAGCTTCTCGATGTTCAGCGTGATCAAGGATCCGAATACCGGTGAAGAAAAAATCCGATTCGGCCTTACGACCATCAAGAATTTCGGCGAGGGCATTGCCAAGGCGATCATTCATGAACGCAAAGCGAACGGCAAGTACAAATCGCTCTCCGACTTTCTTACTCGCATCAAGGATCGCAACCTCAATAAGAAATCGCTCGAATCGCTCATCAAATGCGGCGCTCTCGACGATTTCGCTGATCGCGCGGCCATGTACGGCAATATCGACAAGCTCCTCGAATACAACAAGGAAAAGGCAAAAGACGGCGGCGCGCAGGATTCCCTTTTCGGAGGCCACGAGGCATTCGCCGGTCATGACGACATCAGGCTCGATACAGTCGCGCCGATTACCCAGCAGGAACGGCTTCTTTGGGAAAAGGAACTTCTCGGCCTCTACATTTCCGGCCACCCCCTCGACAAATACCGACCAATTCTCGAAAAACGGCCGATCCACATTTCAAGCGTCAAATCTAAGGCTCAGAAAGAGCTCGAATCCGGAGCCAAGGTCAAAGAAGATATGGTGGTTCTTGGCGGCATTATCGAGGACGTGCGGGTCATCATGACCAAAAAGAACGAACCGATGGCCTTCTTACGCATGGCGGACTTCACGGGATCGATTGAGGCGGTCGCCTTCCCTCGTACGTTCGCACGGTTCAAATCAGTCATCCAGCCGGAAAAATGCGTTGCTCTCAAAGCAAAGGTTTCGGAGAGAAACGGCGAAATCTCGCTCATCGCCGACAACTTCATGGCGCTTTCATAGCGCTTCCGTATAAGAGAGATTCGTGTATTATGAGATCGTAGTGTTCCGGCCCGGACGCGGGCTATAAACCGACAACCGAAAGCGGAGCCGATTTGAGCTCGAAACTGACGATGGGTAACTTGCTCTCACGGAGGTCGCGCGGAAGCTCCCGAATGTGTGGTACCGAGGGAGTGCGACGCCGTCTGGGGCATTCCAGTGCCCGATCGCCGAGGACCGACGGCTCCTTTACACAACGGAGAACTGGATCCGTGCCAAAGGTGGGCATCGCGTGAAGCGAGACCACTGGCCCGCGGCGTACGACACGCCGCGGGCCTTTTCTTTGATCTTTCCACTAAAAAGCCCGCGCGATGCGCGGGCTTGCCCTATCCTTCCTCTCGATCGGGATCACCAATCGAATCAAGTATTCTCTGGAAATACTCCCGATTATTCTCCGTGAGGACAACCTCGTATCGAGGCACATCCCCGGCCATTTTCCGCAGTTCTTTCATGGCATCTCTTTTTGTCCGGGAACAGCGCGGCATTCTCTCGGTAATAACTCCGTCCGAAAGACTTTGCGCGCCTTCTTCGGGCGGAATCCAGAGGAAGCTGTCGCCTGGACGAAACCCCTGCTTTCGAATGAATTCGGCGTCAGCAAGGAGATCCGCCGCCGCGTCCTCCGATTCAAAGCTGCAGATGGCGTACGGGCCGTCAAAACCGATGACAGTCACTTTGATGGGATTTCTCATGGGAACCTTTCCGCCATGCTACCCGCCATTTGACCCCGACGCAAATGAGATATACCATTACCCCGTCAGAGATTGTCCGGCCTACCAAGCCGGAGCCTCGCGGGAAACCCTAATCTGACCAAAGAGCGCCTCCGGAAATACCCAGAGGAATCTCGGTGGAACCACGGTCATACGATCGCCCGAGTAAGTACAGAACTCGTTTCTGCATTTACTCGGGCGCTTTATTTATCTTATTAAAATTATGGCTTCCTCACTCGAACAGATCCGTCACTCATTCGCTCATCTCCTCGCTGCGGCGATCGCCGAACTTTATCCGCACGCCAAAAACACCATTGGCCCAGCGGTCGACAACGGCTTTTATTACGATTTCGATTTCGGTACAGGCGAAACTCCGACAGACAAGGACTTCAGGACGATCGAAAAAGTCATGCGAAAAATCCTTCCGACGTGGAAAGGATTTGAAAAGATATCCGTCTCCCCCGACGAAGCCCGGAAGCGCTTTGCCGACAATCCGTACAAGCTTGAACTCATCGACGAGATCGTGAAAAAGGGCGAAGAAGTGACGCTCTACCAATCAGGAAATTTCATCGACCTCTGCCGCGGCGGCCATGCCGATGTGAAAGACATGAAGGCAGATGCTTTCAAGCTCGACCGTATCGCCGGCGCGTATTGGCGCGGCGACGAAAAGAACCGCATGCTTACGCGCATATACGGCCTCGCCTTCGAATCGAAGACTGCGCTTGAGACATACGAAAAGCAGATCGAAGAAGCTAAAAAACGCGACCATAAAAAAGTCGGCCGCGAACTTGGTCTTTTCGTGTTTTCCGACCTCGTCGGCGCTGGTCTTCCCCTTTGGACGCCGAAAGGCACAGTGGTCCGCGATCTTTTGAACGATTACGTATGGAATATGCGACGCGAGCACGGATACCAGAAGGTCACCATTCCTCACATAACAAAAAAAGCTCTCTACGAAACTTCCGGCCACTGGAAAAAATACGCCGACGACCTCTTCAAGATCAAAACCCGCGAAGACCACGAATACGCTCTGAAGCCGATGAACTGCCCTCACCACACGCAGATATACGCTTCGGAAATGAGAAGCTACCGCGACCTGCCGCAACGATACTGCGAAACGACTATGGTTTACCGAGACGAGCAGTCAGGCGAACTTTCAGGCCTTTCTCGCGTGCTCTCCATCACCCAAGACGATGCGCACGTTTTCTGCCGTGAAAACCAAATCCAGGACGAAATATTCGTGATCTGGGACATCATCGACCGCTTCTACAACACGTTCGGATTCAAAGACCTCAAAGTTCGCTTCTCGCGCCACGATCCGGCTCAATTCGAAAAGTACCTTGGAACCAAGGAAGTCTGGGAAAAGGCGGAAGGCGCCATCCGCGACCTTTTGAAGAAGCGCGGCGTCGATGCAATCGACGGCGTCGGCGAGTCCGCCTTCTACGGACCAAAACTCGACTTCATTGCCAAAGACTCTCTTGGCCGCACCCTCCAGGTGGCAACCATTCAGCTCGACTTCAACATGCCAGAACGCTTCGGTCTCGTTTGCACGAGCGAGAAAGGCACGAAAGAACAAATTGTCATGATCCACTGCGCCATCATGGGTTCAATCGAGCGCTTCATGGCCACCCTCCTCGAACACACCGCGGGCAACTTGCCGCTCTGGCTCTCGCCCATCCAGGTGAAAGTCGCTCCTGTCCGCGATTCGAATTATGAAAAAGCCAAGGAGATCGGCAAGGTCCTCGCAGAAGCAGGTTTCCGCGTCGACGTCGACACTTCGGACACCGGCTTCGGCAAAAAAGTCCGCGAAGCCAAGGATCAGAAGATCCCGTACACCATCGTCATTGGCGATAAAGACATGGAAAAGGGCGTCGTAACGCTCGAGTCCCGCGACAAAGGCAAGGTCGGAGAGCTTGCTCCTGAAGCCGTCCTCGCCCTGCTTGTTGATGAGGTTTCCGCGAAGAAATAAGTGCTAAAATTAGATCATGAATAAGCGAGGCTTTACGCTTATAGAGCTTTTGGTCGTTATCTCGATCATATCACTCCTTTCGAGCGTAGTGCTTTCGTCTCTCAATTCGGCGCGGTCAAAAGCGAGGTTTGCTTTGGCTATTCAGCAAATGCGCCAAATCAATACCGCCGCCGAAAATTACTTCACTTCGTCGGGAAATTACCCTGCTGACGTTGGACCCGCCAGCCTGCCTGCCGAAATGGTTGGCTACCTTTCATCGTGGCCGACTCCGCCTTGTTCCGGCTGGACGTATGATTGGGAGAACTGGCCGAGCGGCTTCATTGGCGTCACGCTGCGCGATTCAACCGTCGCCGGACGCTATTTCATGTGCCTCGATTACAGCATGAACTGCGCGGCGGGAGCCGGAACCGACATCATGACAGCCACAAGAACCCTTACCTGCTCATAAACAAAAATCCTCCCGAAGTTTTTCGGGAGGAAGCCTGTCCGCGTGTGCGGACAGGCTTTGTTCTTGTTGAATTATTGAATCGACTTAGCGCACCTCGCTGATGCAGACAACGTATTCCTCGCCCCCATGAGAGTACGGGAACAGGAGACGATTTTCTGCGATCATCTGTTTGGCCAAATTCGATTGAGCCTTAACCAGGACCTTGTTGTCGCCGCCTTCGATCGCGAGCGAATCCTCGGAGGACTGCGCAAGCTTCTCGGCCGCGGACTTGATCTTGGATTCAAGCTCCGGAACTACGTCGGTTTTCATACCTTCAAACATAATATCTTATTTCGCCGAGTTAGTCAAACGCTGGTGCGCCAGATACTGGGCAAGCGGCGTTTTTATCTTGTCTCGGAACATCTGCTCATCGCGGATGAAATGCATTTTTTCGCCGGGACGGATCTCTTCGAGATAGGCTTCTTCTTCAGTCGAGATTGAAGACCTGCCGAAGTCGATGATCACCGGAGACCCCGTCGCAAGGTCAATCATGGCATTGCCGCCATGGAGATCCCGATGGTAAAGCTTGTTTTCGTGCATCTTGGCGATAAATTCCTCGACCTCGCGGCAATAGCGGTTGTAGTCAAAATTCGCAGG
This sequence comes from Minisyncoccota bacterium, assembly GCA_035765615.1. Taxonomy (GTDB): domain Bacteria; phylum Patescibacteriota; class Minisyncoccia; order Phycocordibacterales; family UBA6065; genus UBA6065. The sequence goes on from DASTXF010000092.1 coordinate 14,883, forward strand.
GGCATCAAGCTGCTTCAAAATGAGGTCATCGACGCTCACGGCATTCATGCGCTCCATAAGAAGCACCTCAAGACTGTCGACGACTTCGAACCCTTCCCCTTCTTCCTTGCCGACAATTTCGAGACGGGCGTCAGGACGCGGTACTTTTACGGGGCCTTCTGGATCGACACTGCGAGCGCGCGAAAGGAATTTTGCCTCGCTATAAAGGTCGACGTGCCATGGAATCTGGGAGCTTTCTTTGCTGCCTGAAGGCGTTTTCTTGGCCTTTTCTTCTGCCGCCTTATTGCGATCGTAGATTTCGCGATATTTATCTGGAAGCGAATCAACGGCGTCAGGACGAGCCATAACGTCGATTTTGCGGATGATTTTGTAGCAGAGACCGCGGTCCTTTTCGAGGAAGTGGACCTCGGCGGTCATGCCTTTTCCGAGAAAATTTTCCTGAGACTCGAGAAGCGCCTCGATAGAAGCGCGGATTTTGTCCTCGATTTCCTGATGCATCTTTTCGATGCTCTGGTGAGCGACGTCGCCCTCAGGGTTCTCTTCCATCCAGACCGTCTTGCCGAATTCGTATTTCATATTTTGTATACGAATTATATAACGTATTTAATAATGTGTCAATTATACGTCAATCGTAGCCTTATGGGCATTCGACTGGATGAATGTCTTTCGGGACGGAACGTCAGTACCCATGAGCATATCGAAGACTTTGTCCGCATCCTGGGCGTCTTCGATCGCCACTTTCTTGAGAAGTCGTCGCGCCGGGTCCATGGTTGTCTCCCAAAGCTCGTCGGCATTCATTTCACCGAGACCCTTGTAGCGCTGAACGTGCGTTTTCAGAGTTCTCTTGCCTTTGTCTGCGACTTCCTCCACTTCAACTTCGGCCTCTTCCCCGCCTTCCACCGATTCAGCTTCAAGCGGAATTTCGTCTTTGCCGAGGACCTTGGTTTTTTCTTCTTCGGAATAGAAGTACTGGATGTCCTTGCCCTTCTTCACCTTGTAAAGCGGCGGCTGAGCGATGTAGATGTAACCTCCTTCGATAAGCGGCTTGAAGTAGCGGTACAGGAGCGTAAGAATAAGCGTCCTGATGTGCGCGCCGTCCACGTCGGCATCGGTTGCAATGATAACCTTGTGGTAGCGAAGCTTGGCAATGTCGAATGTTTCGCCGATGGCCGTACCCATGGCGACGACGAGATTCTTGATCTGCTCCGACGCAAGCATACGGTCAAGGCGGGCTCGTTCGATGTTAAGGATTTTGCCGCGGAGAGGCAGGATGGCCTGGAACTTCCTGTTCCTACCGGTTTTCGCCGTACCGCCTGCAGAGTCACCTTCCACAATGAAGAGTTCTGATTCCTCTGCGGAGTTCGATTCACAGTCGGCGAGCTTGCCCGGAAGAGTCATGCCCTCGAGTGCGCCCTTGCGGAGAATGGAATCCTTGGCTGCCTTTGCAGCCTTGCGCGCCTTCATAGCCAAGGTTGCCTTGGCAATCATGGCTTTTGCATCGTCAGGGTTTTCCTCGAGGAAAAGCTGGAATGCCTCGCCGAAAACCGATGCCGTTGCAGACTGAGCCTCGACGGAGCCGAGCTTGTTTTTTGTCTGGCCTTCGAATTGGATTTCGCGGAGCTTTACGGAAATTGCCGCCGTGAGACCTTCGAGCACGTCGTCACCGGTGAAGCTGTCGTCTTCTTTCGAGGATCCGTTTCGTTTTGCATATGCATTCAGCGTACGAGTGAGAGCTGTCTTGAAGCCGGTGATATGCGTGCCTCCTTCGGAGTTGTAGATATTGTTCGCGAACGGAAGAATGCGCGAGGAAATGTCGTCGACATACTGAAGAGCGATTTCGACGGACTCTACGCCTTCGGCCTTTTTCTCAACGTAGAATATATTCTTGTGGAGCGGTTTCTGGAGGCTATTGGTAAAGCGCACAAGCGAAATGAGACCGCCTTCGAAATAGAAGGTTTGCGATGGAACATCGAGGCCAAGCTCGCGGAAATACATGATGTCATCGAGGTCGAGTTCGCCTTTGTATCCACGGGCGTCAATGACAGAGATGCGCAAGCCTTTCACGAGGTATGCTTGCTGGCGCATATAGTTTACGACGCGGTTAAAGTCGAAGACCTGGGGGCCGAAAATGACCGTGTCAGGAGTGAACGTGGTGATGGTTCCGTGGAATTTCGATGCTCCGACTTTCTTCACGCTGCCCTTTTTTTTGCCCTGAGAATATTCCTGCATGTACTTGCCTCCGTCGCGGTTGACTTCGACTTTGCAGTACGATGAGAGCGCGTTCACGACCGATGCGCCAACGCCGTGAAGACCGCCGGAGACTTTATAGCCGGAATCTTCGCCGCCGAACTTGCCGCCGGCATGGAGAACGGTCATGACGATTTCAAGGGCTGAGACCTTGGTTTTCGGATGAACGTCGACAGGAATACCACGGCCGTTGTCGGTAACGCGTACTGTCTCGCCCGGAAGGAATGCGATTTCGATATCATTCGCGTGGCCACCCATGGCCTCGTCGCGCGAGTTATCGAAAATTTCGTTTATGAGGTGATGAAAGCCATCGGGGCCAGTCGTACCGATATACATGCCCGGGCGCTTTCGGACCGGTTCAAGACCCTCAAGGACCTGAATCGACTCGGCTCCGTATGACGATTTCTTCTCTGTTTTTTTGTCTTCTTTTTTGGCGGCCATAAATAAAAAATAACGCTTAACTGCAAGCTTTATTACCAAAATAGTATATCATTTTGAGCCTCGTTTCGCGCCATTGACATATGCCATAAATGATGTATTGTATTAACAAATGCACCCCATTTTGCTCGTTGAAGGAACTGACCACA
>DASTXF010000093.1:0-23855 GCA_035765615.1 Minisyncoccota bacterium
CTCGGAAACGAGACTTGTCGTGGTGATTGTATGAAAAGTCGATCTCTTTGTTTCGAAGGAAGATTTCCTGATCTTCCGGCGAAAGCACCACGGCCATGAAGCCGAGCAAATCTTCTTTCGTGAGGATGCGGCGATTCATGAGAGGCATGAGGAAGCCGTTCACGCGAATCGTCGGATAGCGGCCGACCGAAAGATGGAGGTCCGAAGCGGACTCTTTCATGACCGTCTCTACCAAATCTTCGAATTCTTTTTTATAGTCGGCTGCTGCCATAGATTATAAGAGCTTAATTCTTGCCTTTCTTGATGGCGTATATCTTTTCCACCTCGTGGAGCACTTCGGACGGGATGGTTGCGGCCTTCACAATGTATCCATCGACGCCGAGGTCCTTAGCGCGCTCGATGTCCGATGACTGGCTCTGGTTCGTGAGCATGACAACGATGGAGTCGGGCGCGAGGTTTTCTGTTCGGACGGTTTTGAGGAGTTCGAGTCCGTCCATATACGGCATCACGATATCGAACATCATGATATTCGGCCTGAGTCCGTTTCGGAGCTTGTCGAGAGCAGCTTGGGAACCGACCGCCGTCTCAACGTCATAACCATTATTCGTAAACTTAAGCGAATACATGCCGAGAAGGAACTTGTCATCGTCGACGATGAGCACTTTGACGTTCTTTTTCGGAACATTTGCTGCTACTGGGTTTGCTGGTGGCATAGGCTAAGTATATCAGAGTTTGTTTACCTCGCTCCACGGAATTTCCTTCTTGAAGGCCTTGAGTATGGCGTCTTCTTTCATGGTGAGCATTCCTTTCGAACGAGCGAGTTTGTATATCGCTTCTTCCGTTGCATTTCCGAGCACGGCGCGTTCGAGTTCGCGGTCCATTTCCACCACTTCGGCGACAGCCATACGGCCGCGGACGCCGTTCGGGCACGTGGCTGACGGCTGTGCCTCAAGGACGACCGGTGGCGGAACAATATCCTTTTTGAATTGCTCCGGAAGATCGCTGAATTCCTTTTCTATCATCATGCCGATCGCGCCTTCGACAGGTATTTCCTTGCCTCCTTCGCAGATACGAGACACGAGGCGCTGAGCCATGGCGAGAATGAGTGTCGGAGCGATGAGATATGGATCGATTCCCATATCCACGAGACGCGGAATCACACCGATCGCCGTGTTGGTGTGGATCGTCGAGAGCACAAGGTGACCGGTAAGAGCCGCTTGAATGGCAAGCTGAGCCGTTTCCTTGTCGCGGATCTCACCCACCATGATGATGTCAGGGTCCTGACGGAGCGTGGTGCGGAGACCGGAAGCGAAGGTATAGCCGATTTCCGGGCGGACCTGCGACTGGGATACACCTTCCATGTTGTATTCGACCGGATCTTCGAGCGAGAGCACGTTTTTTGTCTCGTCGTTGATCTCGTTGAGCATCGCATAAAGAGTTGTCGATTTACCGGATCCTGTCGGACCGGAAATGAGGATGAGGCCGTACGGACGCTTCATGGCCAATCTGATCGCTTCGAGATTGCGTTGCGAGAACCCGATGTCTTCGAGCGATTTCACGCCTTTTTCCTGATCGAGAATACGCATCACGATCTTTTCGCCGTAGTATGCCGGGAATGTGGAAACACGGAAGTCCACCTTGCGCCCTTCAATGCGCGCCGAGAAGCGGCCGTCCTGCGGCTTTCGCTTTTCGTCGAGCTTCATATTCGAGAGGATCTTGATGCGGGCCACGACTGCGTCATGGACTTTGACCGGGAGGACGAGAGATGTGTGGAGATCGCCATCAACACGAAAGCGCACTCGGACCTTGTCCGAAAGGCGTTCTACGTGAATATCCGAAGCGTCGCCTTCTACGGCATAGCGAAGGATTGTAGCCACGATTTTCGTCACCGGGGCATCTTCGATGATGCGCGTCTCACCCTTCCCCGGGGCCTTTTCGTCGCCTGAATCCTTGTCGATATCAGCAATGTCCGTTTCAAGCTCAGAAAGTGCCTTGGTCACTTCGCCAGAAAGGCCCTTATAGAGAGTGAGTGCGTTTTGAAAATCCTCCTCAGAAATGAGGAACACCTTGAACGGCATGTTCACTTTCGAAGCGATGAAATTGAGAGCATCGCGGGCTTCAATGTCGTCAGGATCGACAACGCCCACTTCAAGGACGTTCTGCTTTACCGCGATCGGAACGAATTGATAGTGATTCGCGGATTCTTCCGGAATGAATTTGAGAATATCGAACGGAATGGTCTGGTCTTTGAGAGACCGGACAGGCACGCCAAGGTATTCGCCTTTCGCCGCGAGAAGATCGGCGTCAGATACGCCGTGCTTTTTGAGCACTGCTTCGATCGGAGCGCCGGTAAGCCGCGCTTCTTCAGAAATAGAGGCAGAATCTTTCTTCTGTATGAGTTTCTTGTTTACGAGTACATCGAGTACGCTCATGCGATATGTAATTTTAAGCCCGCGTTACTGAGTCGAAGTGGCGACGCCGGAAAGCGGAGAAAATGGATTCTGCCTGCCTGGAACCTCCGTAGGAATAGTCTTGCTGAAGTCGGTAAGCGAAGTCCAAACCGGATTCTTGAATATCGAATCGTCGAGCCTGATCTGTTTCAAGGCCCGGAGAGCCGTGAGAAGGTCATTGTCCACCGCCGGCGACGACGTCGAGAAGTCGGAGATAAGGAGCTGGTCGCTCGATCGGTCGCGAGTCGTGTAATAGTATCCCGCCACACCGATGACGATGATGATGGCAATCGTTATGATGAGATTTTTGCTGTTCGATTTCATACTATTTGAGCCAATACGTCTTCACCGTGACGTTGTAATCGTAAATCTGGTTCTGCTGATTGCCTACCGAGAACTGAACACCGGTCACGTCGAGCACACGCAAGCTTCTCTCAAGGTCATGAAGGAAGGCCAGGAACGTGTTGTACGGAGCCGTCGTCGTAAACGAGAGTGTAAGCGTGCCATACGGCGTGTTGTCTCTGCCGATCGTGTCCGACTTGCTCGTCGCGTCAGTCTTGAAGTTCCTGATCCTCATCTTGTAATTCTTGGCCATCTCGTCGATGTCGATGATGAGGCGGATATTGTCGATATTGTCAGGAAGAAGCTTCGAAAGTTTGGAGACTTCGTCCTTATCCATTTTATTGTACTGCTCGAGAAGCTTGTCGCGTTCTGCCTGGAGCTCTTTCGAATTGGAAAGAGCCTTGTCGTAATCCGCCTTATCCTGGCCGAGCTTCTGGACGTTGGTATACGTCGGATCAACGTACCCGAAGAACAGGCCGAATGATGCGATTCTGAGAATAAGAGATACGATATTACTCATTGGATATTGGCATTTTGAGAAGTAGTCGTCGCCGGTGCGAACTTCGATACGGATGATTTCGATCCCGGATACGGCACCCCGACAAGCACCGGATACGAGACAAGGCTCGGATCAACGATTGTCGATACGCTAAACGACACGGTTCCTTCCGGATCAAGGGTCAGATCCGAAATCATCGTTTCTCTAAGTTTCTTCTGAGCATTCAGAACATCCGACTGAAGCGCCACTGCGGCATAGCCGGTCGCCTGCCCTTTCATAATGACAACGATCTTGTCGGGCGCGAGATAGGAGAAATTGAAATCAGTGAAGCGCACATCCTGAAGAGTAATGCTCGAAAGGAAATCGAAGAACGGTGTCACCGCGAGATGCGACGAAAGAAGCTGCTTGCCCGTCTCGATCCTCGTGTCGAGGCGGACGATCTGGTTGATGATGTCCGGCTCGAAAGCTCCCTTCGCCTTATCGAGAGATACTTTGTCGGAGTCGATCTGAGTCTGAAGATACCGCTGGTAGAAGAAAACGCCGCCGGAAAGGGCGAGCGACACTATGAAAAGCACAGTCGCAAGAAGCGAGAAGAGGCTTATCACCGGCGCCGAACGGACCGGGCTCGCTGTAATAGGCTTCTTGGGTATGAAAGATGTGCGGAATTGAGGATCCATCGGATTTATTATACTACCTGCCCCTCCTCGCTGCTATCCACACGCAAGAAAAAAGAGGGGCTACCCCCTCTTTTTGCGAATACTTTCTTCTTTCTGCCTCCATTCCCAGGGCGGGATCGGATTCTTTTCGGACCAGAGTCCGATCTTCCGATCGCGTGCTGATTCCTGGAGCCCTTCGAAGTCCTTGTCGTTTTTGTCATACGACGTGTACCACCAGGCCAAGCCGCGAGCGACCATCTCACGATTGACGTAGAGGCCGCCGACGTAGATTTTGGCGACGGACCTGCCGTACCTATCCTTCGAGACGATGTCGAGCGCGACTTCCTTGCCGAAGACGAGTTTCGAAAGTTCGTTTCGAGACCGGTCGCCCCAAGGCTGCTTGAGTTCAGGGGCGTCCATGCCGTAGAAACGGATCCGGAGTGACTCCTTATTCGGCGAAAGGACGGTAATAGTGTCGCCGTCATGGACGCGCACGACTTTGTAGAGCGAGGACTTGCCGCACCCCAAAAGGATGAAGGCAAGGGCGAAGAACAGAACAAGAAAAGGCCCGAATATGGGCCGTAAGCGCGAGTTTCCGATGTGCATCTTCCCTCACATTACCCAGAGGCGGCGCAATGTAAAGGAGTGCCGGATTTCTATTCCGACTCCTGAAGCTTGCGGAGCGCAATGCCGATCGCGACAGCGAATTCAGGGCCAGCGGTACGGAGCACAGGTTCAAGGAATGCCGGAGCCTCCGTTTTAGCGAACGGATCGCCGAGAACAACCTCCGTCTGGAACCTCACTCGAGCGAGGTCGAGAAAGCCTTTGAGAAGCGAGCCTCCTCCCGTGAGAATCACCTTCGATATGCTCTTGTTGTATTTACGCTCGTAGCTCCCAATGACGCGATTGGTCTCCGAAAATATGTAATCGAGATTGAGCGAGATTATTTCCTTCACATTTTTATTGTCCGGCTCAGGCGAAAGGCCGATCGTGCGCTTGATGTGTTCGGCATCGCCGATTGATGCACCAAGCGAGCGCGAGAGCGCGAGCGTAATCTCCTGCGATCCGCGATTAATGGTGTGAGAACTCCTCAAAATGCCTTTTTCGATGATATAGAGCTTTGTTGTTCCGGCTCCCATGTCAAAAACCATCACAGATTCGAGGTTTTGATCAATAACGGAGCGCATCGAGCTGAAAATCTCGATTTCATAGAATGTCGCATGCAGGTCGGAATCTTTCGACAACTGATTAAGACGATTAAGAACATCGTTATGTATGACAACAAGGAGGACATCGACTCCTTTTTCCTTCTGCGGTTCGAGAGCGCCGGGCGCAGGGGCTTTTTCGAATTCCGAAACAGACACCTCTTGCTTTGGAATGATCCACCAGTCGAGGGCGACCTCAGTGATCGGCACAGGAATGTATTTGCGCGCCTCGATCGGAATCATGTTCGCGAGCTGCTTCGGATCCATTTCCGGCATGCGGATGAAAGAAAGCAGGCTTGATCCCGCAGAAATGGAAATGCCGCATGATTTGGTGGTCACGTTCGATTCCTTGAGGAGATCTCGCAAAGCCTCGACGATTTTTTCATTCGGAAGGCTCGTGGCGCGTCCGATCTCGATCCCTGCATACGGGCCAAGCGCGAGTTCCCCATACGTTTCAAGGACGGCCTTGCCGCCCTTTTTGCGGAGCTGCACGACTTTGATCGACGAAGACCCGATGTCGATTCCGAGCACGCTCTGCCCTGGCTTTTTGAAGAAAGAATCTAAGAAAGCCATATATACGGAAAGATTATACCACGGCGAAGGAGCAAAATATGCTTCACATTGAATTTATCATCGCTTGGCATGATGCATGCATGAAAAATATCATCGAAACGATTTTCAATATTCTTGCCCCTCCTCCCCTTCCGGTCCGTGAAATCGAACGGATGGCGCTTTCGGAATGGCGTGACCGGCTTCGTCCCGGAATTACAGACGACGGCATTCGTTTTCTCTTTCCTTATTCAAATCAAACGGTGTCTGCGGCACTCATAGAAATCAAAACTCGCAGGAATCCAGCGATCGTTCGTGTGTTTGGGTCTCTCCTTTTCGAATGTCTGGAACCGTATCGAAAAAATCGGCCCATCATCATGCCGATACCGGTAACGCCGCGGCGAATGCGCGAGCGCGGATGGAATCAATGCATTCTTATACTCCGCGAACTGGCCAAAGTCGATCGAGGTCGGCATTTTGAGACGCGATCCGACATTCTCATCAAAGTGCGCAACACCGACGATCAAGTCGGAAAAAACCGCGCCGAAAGGGCGCAAAATATCCGCGGCGCGTTCTCGGTTTTCGATTCAAAATTCCTCGATCGCCGCGATGTCGTCGTCTTCGATGACATCGTCACAACTGGCGCCACGCTTCGGGAAGCTCGGAATGTGCTTTTGCATGCCGGAGCGCGAACGGTTTTTTGTATCGCCATCGCTCATTAGAGCCGCAAAACAGAAAAACTGGAACACGAAAAAATTGATTTGTGCTGTTCACAGGTTTGGCTCACGAAAACGACAATTACCGTGTACAATAGAGCCATACGAGATGACTTCCAACCGGCCAAAGCCGTATAGAGAAGAGCGTCCCTGGGGAAATTTTGTTGAGTTCACAAACGGAGATCCTTCGACAGTAAAGATTGTGACCGTAAAGGCAAACGAAGCGCTCAGCCTCCAGTCCCACTCCAAGCGGGAAGAGTTTTGGCATGTAATCTCGGGTAGCGGCTTCGCCACCGTAGGCGAAGCACGGAACGCCGCCAAAGAAGGCGACGAATTTTTCATCCCGAAAGGCACGAAGCATCGCCTCGAAGGCGGCTCAAACGGCATTTCGGTGCTTGAAATATCCTTTGGCGAATTCGACGAAACAGACATCGTCCGCTACGAGGACCGCTACGGTAGGACGGGGGCATAAGCCATAACGCATGGACGCACTTTTCATACTCATACTCCTTGTCGCTCTCATCGCCGTACTGATAGCGGCGGTTTTCCTCGTCCTCGCAATTCTTCGGAGGCGGCGCGGGACAAAAACCCCGCACCTCAAGGCAACCCGCGCGGACAAAAACCCCCTCATCAAACCCGAAAACGAGGATTGGCACACCCAGGGAACATTTAATCCCGCAGCAATCCAAGATTCGAAAGGACGCGTGCACATGCTCTATCGCGCCGTAGGCTCCGATGGACTCTCTCGCTTCTCCTATGCGGCAAGCGACGACGGCGTTCACTTCACTGATAAAGTTCCCTACCCTGTCTTCACTATGGAGAATCCAAAATCTCCAGAAAAGAAAACATGGAATCCCGTTATGTATCCATCGGGCGGCAGCTGGGGCGGAGCCGAAGACCCACGCATGGTTTCGATCGACGGCACGATATACGTGACATTCAATGCATTTGATGGTTGGGATTTCCTCCGCGTAGCGCTCACCTCGATTAAAGAAGACGACTTTTTCAACAAGCGCTTTAAATGGACAAAGCCCGAACTCCTTTCGCCAAAAGGCCAAATCCACAAGAACTGGGTGCTTTTCCCTGAAAAGATCAATGGAAAATTCGCCATCCTTCACAGCATCAATCCCGAAATCCAAATCGAATACGTCGACAGGCTCGAGGAAATCACCAAAGGCAATCGCGTCATCAACAGCAAATTCGGGGCAAAAAAGCCTCGTAAAGCATGGGACACGTGGCTTCGAAGCGCCGGTCCTCCCCCTTTGAAGACGCCTCGCGGTTGGCTCGTGCTCTATCACGCGGTCGACAAACGTGAACCGCATAAATACAAGCTCGGCGGCCTTCTTCTTGATCCGAAGAATCCGACAAAAATAATCGCCCGTACTCCGGCGCCTCTTCTCGAGCCTGATATGTGGTACGAAAACGATTGGAAACCGGGCATTGTCTATGCGTGCGGTGCCATCATCCGCAAAGGCGAACTCGTCGTCTACTATGGCGGCGGCGACAAATATGTCTGCGCCGCGCGAGCACCATTAAACGAACTTCTCGATTGGATGCTGCGAAACGGCAAGGTATCATAGACGTATGTTCACCGTCACCCGCTCTGAAAGAAATCCGATCATTTCCCCTTCCAAAGAATATCCGTGGGAAGCGTGGGCCACTTTCAATTGGTGCCCGGTAAAAGATGGCCGCACGATCCACGCCGTTTACCGTGCCATGTCGGATGTCGAGCAGCTCTCCGAGCCGCGCATCCGTGTTTCGAACATCGCTCGCGCCACTTCGAAGGACGGCGTTAATTTCACCGATCACCTGCCATTCATCATCAGTGACACCGATTTTGACAGATACGGCTGCGAGGACCCGCGCGTCACAAAATTCGAAGACACGTACTATATTTTCTACACCGCCCTCTCGACATACCCATTCTCAGCGGACGGCATCAAAGTGGCCGTGGCCACATCGAAAGACATGAAAGAAGTCGACGAGAAACACCTCGTCACCCCGTTCAACGCCAAAGCCATGACTCTCTTCCCCGATCGCGTGAACGGAAAGCTCGCAGCGCTCCTTTCTGTGAACACGGACAAGCCTCCGGCTGAAATCTGCTACGTCGAGTTCGATAAGCCTGAAGACATGTGGTCGCCGGATTTCTGGAACAAATGGCGCGAAAACATGAATGCCCACGTCATTAATCTCAGGAGGCACGGAGATGACCAGGTGGAAGTCGGAGCTCCGCCGATCCGCACCAAATACGGCTGGCTTTTCATCTATTCGCATATCTCCCACTACACGTCAGGAAGGCCTACTTTCGGCATCGAAGCTGCCCTTCTCGATCTTAAAGACCCTCGCATGATTATCGGCCGGACCAAGGGGCCGTTCATGGTTCCTGAAACCTATTATGAAGTGACTGGCTTTGTTCCAAACGTCATTTTCCCGACGGGCGCCCTCGTCACGGGCGACAGACTCGATATTTATTACGGCGGTGCCGATACGCATTGTGCAAAGGCTTCCCTTTCTCTCGAAAAGCTCATCCAAGCCATCCTCCCCGACGCCAAGAAATTTTTCACACGCTTCCCCGGCAATCCGATCCTTTCTCCGCGCGAAGACAAGGCGTGGGAAGCCGGCGGAGCGCTCAATCCTGCCGCAATCGATCTCGGTGGAAAAATCCATCTTCTATACCGAGCGACAACAAAAGAAAATTACTCCACATTCGGCTATGCTGCCTCGAAAAATGGCCTCCTTATCGAGGAACGATCAGAGACACCGGTATACGTTCCGCGCGCTGATTTTGAAGGCAAGGGCCAGACGAGAAATGGCGGCTGCGAGGACCCTCGCCTCGTCAAAATCGACAGAAGGATTTATATGACTTACACCGCATATGACGGAAACACTCCCCGCGTCGCTGCCGTTTCCATACGTGAAGAAGATTTTGTCGAGAAACGCTGGGATAAATGGACCATGCCGGAACTTATATCGGAGCCCGGAGTTCCAAACAAGGACGCATGCATTATCCCTGAGGAATTCGACGGCACATACGTCGTGCTTCATCGTGTCGGCGAAACGATTTGCGCCGACACGCTCGGTTCTCTCGATTTCAAAACGCAGAAGATCAGGAAGTGCATCGAAATCCTCGAACCGCGCCCTGGCATGTGGGACGGACGAAAGGTCGGTATCGCCGCTCCTCCTATAAAAACCAAGGAAGGCTGGCTGCTTTTCTACCATGGAATATCTGAGAACGGCTCATACCGCGTGGGCGCGGCTCTTCTCGACCTTACCCATCCGATTATCGTGAAGGCTCGGACGGCTTTGCCTCTCTTTGAGCCGCAGGAAGACTACGAAATCCACGGCGTCGTATCGAAGGTGGTCTTCCCATGCGGCACCGTCGTTCGCAGGGGCAAACTGTATCTTTATTACGGCGCCGCTGACCGCGTCGTGGCTGTCGCCACGGCAGACCTCGCGGCAATCGTCGATATGCTCGCGTCATAATATGGACAAGGAAGCACTGATATTCGATCTCGATGGCACGCTCGCCGAAAGCAAGCAGCCAATTGATGCCGAAACGGCAGATCTTTTGAAACGTCTCGCAGAGAACCGCAAAGTCGCCATCATCACCGGCGGATCATTCGCTCAAATCGAAAAAGAATTCGTTTCCCGGATGCCGCAGGATACCAAATGGGATCATTTTTTCCTCTTCCCCGCCTCAGGAACCTCGTTTTATCGCCGCGACAATGGAGCATGGAAAGAAGTCTACGCTGAAAAGCTTTCTGATGAAGAGAAAAAACGCATAACGTCCATTCTTCTCGAAGCCGAGGCGCGGCTCGGGCTTGCTGAATCGAAAATCTACGGTGAAAAAGTCGAAGACCGCGGCTCGCAGGTGACATACTCAGCGCTCGGCCAGGCCGCACCTGTTGAAGTAAAGCGCGTTTGGGATCCAGACAAGGAAAAGCGCCGGCGGATCGCCGCGCTGGTAACGCCGTTCCTTTCGGGATACAGCGTCGGCATTGGCGGCATGACATCAATCGACGTCACCAAGGGCGGCATCGACAAAGGCTACGGCGTCCGCCGCGTGAGCGAAACCATCGGCGTACCCATTGAAAAAATGGCATTCGTAGGCGACGCACTCATGCCGGGAGGAAACGACTATCCGGCGCGTTCAACAGGCATCGAATGCGTGGAAGTCGCAGGCCCTGAAGACACCAAACGATTTATCAAAGGACTTATCTAATACCATGGCATCCAAAGCAGACATCGTGACAACCCTCGGACCGGCTTCTTCGAATACGGAGGCATTTTTCAAGATGGTCGAGAGCGGCGCGGACATCGCCCGGCTCAATTTCGCCTGGGGGAGCTACGAAGAGAAGGCCGCGCAAATCGAAGTTGTCCGCGCCGCCGAAAAGCGTTTCGGAAAACGCATTCCGATCATCGCCGACCTACCTGGACCCCGCACGCAGCACGTCCGCGGCCACACCTACACCAAAGACATCCCTGTCACGACAGAAATGGACATCGAGCACATGAAATTCTGCGTGAAGCACGGCGTAGAACTGATCGCCCTTTCATTCATTGGCTCGGCGAAAGATGTTGAAGGAGCGCGTGCCGCCCTCAAGAATGTTGGCGGTACGCAGCCTCTCATTGCCAAAATCGAGCGCAAAGCTGCCCTCGATAATATCGAAGCAGTCATCAAGGCAGCAGACGCCATCATGGTTGCGCGCGGCGACCTTGTTTCCGAAATCCCCATTGAAACTCTGCCTTTCGCACAGAAGCGCATCATAGAGGCTGCAAATGCCGCTAAAAAACCCGTCATCACCGCGACTGAAATGCTCCTTTCCATGAAAGACAACCCTCTCCCTACCCGCGCCGAAGTGACCGACGTGGCGAATGCCATCCTCCAAGGATCGGATGCTGTCATGCTTTCCGAGGAAACCTCCGTAGGCAAGCATCCATCCGAAGCGGTCGCTATGATGGAAAAAATCACTCTTGAGGCCGAAAAGCATATTGCGCGCTCCATCATTCCTGTAGCGTCTCTAGTTTAGGTTTATTGAAACTATGCTAAAATAAGGTTCTGATGAACATATTTTTCAGGACCGGATCAAATATGGGCAAGCTCATCCTCGCTCGCCATCACGAATCAGAGTGGAATAAGCTCGGCCTCTGGACGGGCAAGCGCGACCGCCATCTCACCGACTATGGTTTTGAAAAGTCGGGAGATATGGGAAGACTTCTTTCGGACACCCGGATCGACTGCGCGTTCGCCTCGATGCAGGTGCGCTCAATCGAAACGCTATCATCGATGCTCGACGCCTTGGGCCGTTACGACATCCCGGTAGCCCACGCAAAAGAGCTTAACGAGCGCGATTACGGCGACTACACTGGAAAGAACAAGTGGGACATGATGAAACTCATCGGCGAAGAACGGTGGAACAATGTTCGCCGTGAATGGAACTGCCCCGTACCAAATGGTGAAACCCTCAAGATGGTTTACGAACGCGCCGTCCCCTTCTTTCTCAACTCCATCCTTCCTCATCTCAAAAAAGGAGAGAATGTTCTCGTCGTCGCTCACGGCAATTCATGCCGGGCAATCATGAAATACATCGAAAAGATTCCTGACGACAAGGTTCACGATATCGAAATGCCTTTCGGCGGCATATACATATACAAACTCGACTCCTCGGGCCACATGGTTTCCAAAGAAACCCGTACTGTTGAATCGAAGGTGAACGCCTAGCTAGAATTCGACGTTTTTTGCCGCTGCCACACCCGCATTGAACGGGTGCTTCACTTCTTTCATTTCAGTAACAAGGTCGGCCTCTGCAACAAATTCTTTCGGACAACCGCGACCCGTCATGATAATGTGCGCGGCAAGCGGTTTTGCGGCATCGATAAAGTCCGAAACGTCTTTCTTCGAAATGAGCTTGAGGGTAAGCGCCACCCAGACTTCATCGAGAATAATGATGTCGCATGCGCCCCGCATAAGTTCGGAAAGCGCATAGGAAAGGGCCGCCTGAGCGGCCTTTTCGTGTTCGTGCCGCGGCAGCTTGTCGGAAGGAAGCCCGACAAAACCCTTTCCCATTTTCACGATTCGGAAATGTGCGCCGAATGAGCGCGACGACTTATCTTCACCTGATTCCCAGGGACCTTTGATGAACTGGACCATGAGGACACGGGCACCATTCCCCACCGCTCGGAGCGCTTGCCCGATTGCCGCCGTCGTTTTGCCTTTTCCGTTGCCCGTGAAGATGATGAACATGGTCTTAGGCGATCTCGCAGACGCCTGCCACACATGCTAATTCTTTCTTGACGTCGATCTCGTCGGTTTTCTCGTACGCGATGATTTTGGAGTAGTCAATGTGAGCGAGCTTCTGAGCAAGTTCTTCGTACTTCTCTTTGGTTATCGATTCGTACGGGGCGAGCTGGTAGACATGATTGTCACGCGGAAGGAATGAGAGGCCGCCGACAATATCCCAATTCTTATACACCCAGTTGCCGACCTCGATCCATTCGTCTTCGCCGACCGAAATCGTGACCGAAGGATTATGTTCCGTGTAATTTACCTTGACCCGCTTCCAATATTCGAGAAGCTCGATTGCCGAAAGGTCGTCCTTGTATATTGATCCTTCGGGTGCTTTCACGGGAAATTCGAGAACGTAGGTCGTGGCGCTTTCGGCGGACTGCCCGACTTCCGGATAGAACGGCACGCCTTGGTCACGGAGCATTTTAAAGAGTGAATCGGTGGCAGCAATGCGAACGCGGCGGATATAGTATTCGGAATGGCGAGGATGCATGCCGGACGAACAATCAACGGTCTGAGAAACCGTGCCCGAAGGCTTCACGCAGGTGATACACGTCGACTCATTTACCCCAAAGCGCTTGGCGAATTCCTGATTGGCCCGAATTGCCTCAGCTTTCATTGCCTTAAGCATGGCCGGCTCACGAACGACCGGTGAATCCCACTGGCCGGTCACCGAGACACCGAGGAGGCGTTCCCGCTCGCAATGATCCTTCCACCCCTGCGAAAGATACGGGAAATGCGTGAGCGTCGCCTGATAGGTGCCGATGATCGTGGCAAGACGCGTCTTGCGGATAAGATCTTCTTTCGTGTCCTCTTTTCGCGCAACGACTTCGGAAAGGTTGCAGAACTGCTTTGATTGAAGGATGATTTCGCCGCACGGATTGGTGCCGATCGGTCCGATAATATTTCCTGCAGCGTCGAAGTATCCGTCATACTCGCGGAGCACGTCCAAGCGGCGCTTCGGCAGCGTTTTTGCAAGCGACCCGCGGTTGAATATGCCGCGTTCGCCCGACCCTGACTTCATAAGGGCAAGCCACTCCTCCATGAATTCGGTGTTCGATGGTTTCTGCATATAGACGGCGGAGTTGTTGGCAAGCATGCGCTGCGGTTCCGCGTTGTAAAACATGCCTTTTTTGGCATCGCGGATATCCGTATCATCGAGATCCGAAAGCGAAATCATGGCGCTTCGGCGGACACCACCTGCAACTACGCAGTCCCCGATCATGCAGATGATGTCGTGAACATCGATATTGCGGAGGCGCTTGCCTTGGCGCGAAAGCATTTTTTCACGAGTAAATGCAAGCAGGCGACGGAGCGGTTCCGGACCGGATGCCTTGCCGCCCATAGTCTTGAGGCGCGCGCCCGAAGGACGGATATTCATGAAATCAAAATCAATGTCGCTTCCCGCAACCCAGGCCCTCATGCCGACAGCGAGCGCATCCGCCCAGCCTTCCTTGCTGTCTGGAATGACGAATGTCGGAAGCTTTCTACCCGTCTGTATCTTGATCTGCTCGAATTTCTGAACGTTAGAACTCTCCACCGACCATCCAACTCCCGTTCCGCACATCGATATGTACATGATCTCGGCAAGGTCCTGAAACGATTCAGGCGCAACAAACGAACAATTGTACGCGCAGACATTGGTTTTCTTTGCGGCGGGACCGGCAAATTGAAGAAGGCGCATTGACGGCATGACTTCCTGCTTGAGGATGGCCTCGCGAATCTCCGCGTATTCATTGTCGCTCAGTTTGTCGCCGAGCTCGTTCTTCATGAATGCGATATAGCGATCGACAGTTTCGATCCACGTCTCGCGGCGTGACTCGGATTCGATCCAGCGGGCATAGGTTCGGTAGTAGACGAACTCTCCGAGCGAATTCTTGAAGTATTTCTTGCTCTCCTCCGCGAGTTCTTTCACGCGCTCGGGCACCTCGCTCTTCTTTTCGCGAAGCTCGGCCCTCTCCTGACGGTACAAAATGTATGCTTTGGCCGTTTTTGCGTACTGGCCCACAATAAGTTCCTTCTCCACGGCGTCCTGAATGCCTTCCACGGTCGGCACGAACGTGCGATATTTGGCCGCAATTGATGCGAGCTCATTCCAGACGGCCTCGGCAACCTTTTCCGCCTCAGCGCGCGACCCTTCCTGCGCCGCGCGCATCGCTCGGTCGATCGCATGAACGATCTTACTAACATCAAAAGCGACGATCCGACCGTTCCTTTTCTGCACCCTCTTCACAAGCGCCTCCTTCGAGGCATCGTCCTGCTTCCCCCACAAGTTTTTTTGCTCGATCGGCATTTAGTTTCAAAATTTCGTAATAGTGAAATCATTATAGCGGCATCGACGCCGTACCGCGAAGCTTTTTTCGGTGGATAACTCGATCTCTCCCTCAAAATATTTTCAATGTCAAACAGAGCGAGCAATTGAAAAGCGCGCAAAGGCTGCTATACTGGGTTCACAAATATCGAAATTATGAAATCACCCCTCCCCCGCGAGGCGTACCAGAAGAACGCCCTCATATATAAGATCCTTTCGAACTCGAAACGGCTCGAAATCCTCAATATCCTTAAGAAAAAGGAGACTTCGGTCGAGGAATTGCTCAAAACCACCGGCCTCCCAAAGGCCAACCTTTCGCAGCATCTCGCTCTCATGCGCCATAACGGCCTTGTCGTGCCCCGCCGTCACGGACTCAATATCTTCTACCGCATCGTTGACCCAAGGATCGTCGAGCCCTGCAAGATCCTCCACGACCTCCGCCACAAGAAGCTCGTCGTCTAGACTCCTCAGAAAAAGCGCAAGAACACTCCTTGCGCTTTTTTCTGTTTAGTAGTTTAAGTTTTTCGAAACATTGAAATTAATTCCCCGGAGGACTACAATCGGAAAAGCCACCCGTCGGAAATGAGGTTCCATCCCTCTACTGTGCCGCAACGGTAACGTCTCCGGAAATGCCCGGAGAATGAGTCCGGTCTCTCGGCTGGCATTATTTTTTATTGCATAACGAGCATTTATGAAAAAAGCTCTCTTCGCCCTCGCATTTACTCTCACTCCCCTTTCAGTTTTCGCCGACAACGCCACATCAACGCCGCCAGCTCCCGCGCAAATTACGGTAACCGTAAACGTACGCTATCAAAATTCTATTGTCTGGAGCGGACCAGTGACACTCACGCAAGGATCAACGGAGTCGCTTTCGGACGATACAGGGTCCGCTCATTCTCTCCCGACTGACAGCGCCCTCGCGGCTCTCGCTGCCGCCGATGCCCAGTCACCCGCATTTTCAATTTCTGATCTTGCCTACTACGGGAGCATGTCAGCGTTCTACCTTAAATGCATGAGTCTACCAGGAATCGCAGCAAGCGCATGCGACGACTGGCAGTACGTTGTCGACGGATCATATCCGCCCGTTGGCGCTGACCACTATACCCTCACGAACGGCGATACGATCTATTTTTATTACGGCGATCCACGGAGAATCTCACTCTCGTCCGATTCGACGACATCCGGACAGCCGATCACGGTGCATGCCGAGAGCTACGACTACACGAACGATTCATGGACGCCGCTTTCCGGTGCAACGGTCGGAGCAACCCAGCCAAATCCAAACGACCCATACTCGCCGCTTGTCATATCGACGGTGACGACCGATTCAAACGGCGTCGCGACGCTTTCCCTCGATACGATCGGAAGCTACGGTATTGGTCTTGCCATGGACTACTACGGCTCAACCAAGGCTCTGAAAATAAACGCGCCACCGGAAGCCTCCAAGAGCCCGGTAGGCACATCAGGCTCTTCAGGGGAAAGTGCTTCAACCGGAGCAGACACGATTATCACGCCGGTGGAATTGAAAATCCCGGCCGCGGCAGGATCAAAGCCTCTCGCTTCCTCCCTCTTCTCAACCACATCGGAAATCGCTGTCTTCGTGCCTCCAGCTCCTCCCCAAATAGCTTCCTCGACAAAAAGCGCCGACGACCCTGTCTCGATGGACGTGCCGAAAGATAATTTCATGGCGCGGTACAACGTAGCATCCGCAATCATCGCAGCCGGAGGCGCGGCTACAAAGATAGAGGAAGTATTCAAGATTTTGGGCATATAAAACCATGAGAAATTTACCTGTCAAAACAAAAATTCTAATTGCGACCGCCCTTGTGGCCGTAGGCGTTGCCGGAAGGCTTCTGCCCCATGCATGGAATTTCGCGCCGATCGCGGCCATTGGCCTATTCGCCGGGGCGAGGCTCGGCGTGGCATTCGGTTTTCTTCTCCCTGTTGCCGCCATGGCAATAAGCGACGCATCGATTGGGTTCTATGACTGGCATATAAACGCGACGGTTTACGCAGCCATGGCGCTCTCCGGAGCAATCGGCTTATTCCTTCGCAACAAAAGAAACCCTATTGCAATCGCCGCAGGGTCAGCGGCTGCATCAACGCTCTTCTTCCTCATCACGAATGCCGCGGTATGGTTCTTTGGCACAATGTACCCGCCGACATTCTCAGGCCTCATGATGTCGCTTGTCGCGGGACTGCCATTCTTTAGGAATGCCGCTCTCGGCGATCTTTGGTATTCGGCGGCATTCTTCGGCGCGTGGGAACTCGCCATCCTCGCATACGACAACCGGGCCCGCATCAAACAGAGCACGCTATTAGCATTAGCCAAAATCAGATGACTCACTGGTTCTTGCCTGTCATCATCGGAGCGGCGGCTGCAGACAGCATCAATCCTTGCGCCTTTTCCATTCTTTTCCTCTCCGTCGCTTTTCTTTTTAGCCTTGGCAAGAACCGCAAATTCATCCTTGCTGCGGGAGGCCTCTACATTCTCGGCATCGCTCTCGTCTATATGGCGATCGGGATCGGAATTCTCAAGGTTCTCTCGATCTTCGCCGTACCGAATTTCCTCGGCAAGGTCGGTGCAGCCATTCTCGGACTCTATAGCGTCATCAGCCTCGGCGGAGAACTCATACCAGGATTCCCCGTGAAGCTTAAGCTTCCGGAAAAAAGCCATGATGCGCTTGCCCGAACGATCCACAAAGGCACCATGCCGGCATCGTTCATTCTCGGCATCCTCGTTGGAATGTTCGAATTCCCGTGCACCGGAGGGCCGTATCTTTTCGCCCTTTCCCTCCTCCACGACAAGACCACGTACTGGCAAGGTTTCGGCTACCTCCTTGTCTATAACGCCATCTTCGTCCTGCCGCTCGTCGTCATTCTCCTCGTGTCGACCAATCGCGCCGTTCTCGAGAAAGTCGAGCGGATCCGCAAGATCGAATCGAGAAAAGGACGAATCATATTCGACGTAGTCCTTCTTGCGATCGCGATAGCGCTTATCATTAGCCTTTAAAATTATGATTAAGAACTACAAAGAGCTCGAGCGGAAAATTGTCGAGATGAAGCAAAAAGGCCCTGATCTTTCGACTGAAGAAGACCTGGCAATTGCCATCATGAACCTCGTCTCTCTCGAGGAGCACTTCTTCTTCACCGGCGCAAAAACCGGCAAGGCCGATTATTACGACCTCATGGGCGAAGTCCGTGAAATGCGCAAATCGCTCCTCGGGCGAATGATCGAGCGGACCGAAGGCGAAACATGGTGTATATCGAAACACCTCCTCGCCTCAACCATGCGCCTCATGGAAGTGGGCGGCAAGCTCCGGGCTTCGGGAAAGACCAAAGAAGCCGAAGAGACGTTCGGTTTTGCTTATAAGACATTCAATCTCTTCTTCGCACTCCGACTTAAAATCATGAGCGCTCCAGAAGTCATCGACGTGGCCGGCGCGGAGAAACCGATGTCGCTTGATGACATCATGAAAGGGCTTATTGATTGCTGCAAGGAATAATATGAATAAGAATACCCTTTCGATAGCCGCCTTCGTCATTGCCTTTCTCCTTATCGTCGGAGCAGTAGCATACGTGCTTGTGCCACGCGCCAAATACAGCGAGAAGTCCCTCGACGCTTTCGCCCTCTGTCTCGCCTCAAAAAAAATAACCATGTACGGAGCGGCGTGGTGTCCGCACTGCCAGGCGGAAAAGGCCCGCTTCGGCTCATCGTTTAAATACATCCCGTACGTCGAATGCCCGGAAAACGAAAAACTTTGCATCGACAAAGGCGTCCGGGGCTATCCAACATGGATCACGGAAGACGGAACGAAATACGAGGGCGAGCAAGGCATTGAAGGCCTCGCAAAAATATCGAGCTGCCCTCTGCCTCAATAATTACTTGATCCTGCAGGCTGTTTTAAGCGCGCTCACATCGTCTCCTGTAAGAGTAAGCGATGTGCCTTTGTTGAGGTAATACATAATCGACTGCGGATTAGCATTGTGATCAAGGCCGAGCGCGTGCCCAAACTCATGGGCAAGAAGCCTCACAAGCTTAGTCTTGCCATCGAATTCGTAGACGTTGATGCGCTGCCCTCCTGCATCAGAAATATATTCACCCTCCTCGAACTCGCGATTCGCCGACTGATTTATTTTCGATACGTCTGAATTCGCCGAGTTCACGAGCGTGTTGTATGTATCCACGAAGGCATTTACCTGCCGGGCAAGATCGTTCACCGAGAGCATCTTGTCATTGGCCTCCGTGCGAAGCGTTTCAAGCGACGCCCGCTCTTCTTGGAGCTTGTTGTACTCATTCATCGGCGCGCCGCCGCGGGAATTCCAGTATGCAGTTTCGTCATTGTAGCTTTTAAGAGCTGCCTCGAACTGGGACGAAAGCGCGTCATACTCGCTTTTTGCCTGCTCGTACTCCGTCTTGAGGGCGAGGAATTGAGATTTCACTGTATCGGCAGAGGCAACGGTTTTATCAACGTTTGCCGCAAGCGTCTTATTCGTATCGACGGTCGCCTGGCGTGTGTCATAAACGAGGTTTATCGGCATCGTGCCGTTCGGATCGTACTTGAAGAACTGCCTGCCGAAGGCATCGTCCCAAATGGAAACAGCTTGTGCGGCGTCTGCTTCGAAATCAGCCTTGCTCACGCCGAATTTCGGATCGAAATCGCCGATGCGGTAGGTGATCGGCGAATCGCACGGGCCTTTATTATAAAAATACCAAACACCGCCCCATGCGGCGGCAACCACGGCAAGCATGAATACGGTTTTGATGAATCGCATTAACAAATTATATCAGCTTTAAAAGCGACCGAGCGAATTCTTCCAGATGCTCTCCCACAAGGACCGCATCCGCACCCGGACGCACGTCGGAAACGCTCTGAATATGGCTTGCCTGGCAAAGCCAGCCGGTAAATGCCCGACGAGCATCGTCAAATGATTCTTTTTTGGCGCTTCCATTAGAGAGGTCGCGGGCATTCCAGACCGCCTTGAGATCCGCCGGCAGCGTCTTGAGCTCGTCGATCGTCCGCGGCTCGATCAGGCATTTTTCTCGATGGATTTTGGGAATGCGTCCGACGACAAGGGTATAATCGGCGCCCGCAGCGAATGCCGCTTCGATCTCAGCGTCAGTTTCGTGAATTCCTTTTGCGAGAATCGGCTTTCGGGTAAGAGACCGCGCCTTGCGGACAAGATCAAGAGATCCGCCCCAGCGCGGGTCGGTATGAATGGAAATAATGTCCCCTACCCCTTCCGCGATTGCGAAAAGCTCGTCCCATGATTTCTCGGACGAGAATCCGAACGGCGACTTTGTCTTTACTTCGGCGATAATGAGAAACTTCCGATTCATATCATCTCCATTCAGGAGCCTTCATCCAGCCTTCCCCCTCGTCTTCGACCATTTTGTTAAGGAATATTTCATCATTCGGGTAAGCGTTCTTCCAAGCCTCGGGATCCTTAAAGTATTCGATAAGAGAATACGCGACGCTGCAGATGTGGCCGATATTCCATTCGGCGGAGGCAATTTCCTTTGGATCGGAGTCCTCGCCGAGATTGCTTTCAATCCATTTTTCTCCCCCGCCCGCTTCGATGAGCTCACGAGTGAGCGGAAATTCATTCTCGAGAATATCCCGGATGCGGTCCTTCGCTTCCGATTTTTCCGATTCGGCCCAATGGTGGTCAAAAGCCACAGCGGCCTCCTTGGCGCGCCAGATAAATTCGCGAATGTTCATCATTTCCATTTCTTCTGATGATGGCTGCCATTCTTCCTTGCCCCATGAAGGCATCCGTCGGAGAGCCGCCGCCACGGCGTGCGAAAGCTTTTCTCCGAAGACGCGCGTTTCTGGTACTTCCTTCTGTTCTTTCCGATCCCAGAGGCGGGCGGCCCAGATGTGCCCTTCTGACCCCGGACCGTCCGGCTGACCGACCATAGCGAAATCAAGCTCGGCGCGGTACGAGCCATCGACGAGTTTCTCGTCGAAAGGCGGAAGCGGACCGTCGGCGTCGGCCCATTCCCCGTCGCCCGGACCGAACGAACCGAATCCGTCTTCGTAATGACGGCCGCCGACGTAATCGCGTCCGATCTCAAAGAGCTTGTCTTCAGAAGGCATTGCCCCTCCGAAATCCTTAGGGTTATAGAGGCTCCGTCCTATCCATGCGATATGCGCGTCCCACGGATCGTTCGGGTCAAATATGTCTTTGTCTTTTTCGGCCTCGTTGCCGGGCGTCGATTCCATATTGTTCATGCCTTTATTCTACCTTACCCGTATGCTAGATTAGGACGACATTGGAGACGTGGCTGAGTGGTCGAAAGCGGCACCGTGCTAAGGTGTTAGGCTCGCAAGGGTCTCGAGGGTTCGAATCCCTCCGTCTCCGCCAAGAAAAAGGGCCAACATGGACCAGCAGACAATCAATACGTATAACAAGATGGCCAAGGAATATGACGAGGAGACCGTCGATTTTTGGGATCGATTTCCTCGTACATTCCTCGATAAGTTCATTGAATTATCCGGAAAGAAAATAATCGATGTCGGAAGCGGTCCAGGGAGAGACGGCCTGCTTCTTCAAAAAGCCGGCAAAGCAATAACCTGCGTCGATGCTTCTGAAGCAATGGTAAAGCTCTCCTCCGAGAGAGGCCTTGAATCTGTTATTGCATCCTTCGAGGGCTTGCCGTTCGGCGATGCGTCATTCGACGGCGTATGGTCATACACGGCGCTTCTTCACATTCCCAAAAAGTCCATCGATGACGCTCTCAAGGAAATTTCACGGGTCCTCAAGCCTTCCGGCATGTTCGCTCTCGGTCTCATCGAAGGAGATACGGAAGAATACAGAGAAAGTTCCGGCGTCGGTCTACCACGATTGTTCAGTTATTATAAAAAGAATGAAGTCGTCGAGCTCTGCAGAAAACACGACCTCGAGCTCGTGCATTTCGAATCATTCAAACCGCGCTCGAAAAACTATATCAACTTTATTTTCCGAAAGTCATAACCCCATGTTCAGCCCAATGGAGATAGAAATAAAAAATCTTGCAGATTGCAGGGAGCACCTCTCTCTCGTCTCCGAATGGCTCTGGAGAGAATGGAACAGCGACGACGGAAGGTCGGTAAAAGATGTGGAATATCGGACTGAACATTGCCTGGAAAAAGACAGGGTCCCAATGACATTCGTTGCATTGTTCAAAGATAAACCTATCGGCACGTATTCCCTCTGGACAAACGATCTGAAGACACGTCAGGATCTCACTCCGTGGCTCTCAGTCCTTTACGTCGTGCCGGAAATGCGCGGAAAAGGTCTGGGAACATTACTGCAGCAACACGCGATTAGCCAGGCAAAAAAACTGAAATACGAATCCCTCTATCTCATTACTGATCATGTCGGTTATTACGAAAAGGCCGGATGGGTTTTTCTCGAGACGGCCCCGCTCCGGGACGGACGAAGGACCCGCATATACCGCTACCTGTTGAAAGACAAACCAAATAACGTTCCCGACATAGACTAGGACTTCCCACACCGATCAAAAAAAACCGCCGGAACAAACCAGCGGTCTTGATTGGTCGGCCTACGATCCCTCCCCTGCCGCCTCGTGCGCCTCGACGTTCGCCTGTGAGAAGGAGTCGATGAGCGGATCGCCAATCCTCAGATCCGACGTCGCGAGAACCTTCACGCTTTTGGGAACGGGGTTGGCGCGGATGTCGTCGTTTGCACCGAGTTCGACCATATAGAACGTCTCACCGATCTGGACGATGTGGTTAATCGTCGTGGTGGCATTCTCGAACGTGGTGTGGCCGGCGACGACGGCGATGAGCTTGGCTTGCATGGAGTTGTGTGACATAAGATCTTTTTTATACATAAACATATTTCTTTGACAAAGTCAATTTCCCCTGGTAAGGTCAGGCAAGGAGAACATTTATGCCAAACGAAACGAAAGATACCGGCCCGAACGGCGGGAACAAGCTCGGCTACAACGCCCGACTCGCCCGTAAGCCCAAAGGCTGCGCCGCGAGCATCATCGGCGGAGCGATGGAAGGCGGCCCCAAGACCTGGGGCGGCTCGGTACGGCTCCAGCTCTGGGGCGAATGCGAAGCCCGCTTCATCGTCTTCAGCCGCGGCGGAAAACGCGTCGTCGATGAGAACCTGAAATTCAGCCAGACGGAATTCCGCGCCATGTTCGGCCTCGACGGAAAAACAGTGAACGACCCCGAGTTCGCCCGCGAGAACAATGCCGAATGGGGCATCCCGGGCAAGTTCGTACGCACCGAAGGCCGCCTCGTTGTCCTCTGTACGGACAAGAAGGGCCTCACGCACGAGATGTCGATCTACGTGACTCCGAGCATTCGGAAGCACGCCGAAAACGGCATCGAGTGATCGGTCACTCAACGTCCAACGCAAAAGCCGCAGATTCTGCGGCTTTTTTCTGCGCGGAATCGGCGCTTCCCTTCCGTTATATCTGTATCTTCTTGAAGTAGTACCCGCCGAAGAAAAGAAACACAGCGGTGAAGCCCGCGAGCACGAGCACATCCGTCCCGAGGCTGAAATGGCTCGAATTGATCATGACCGCGCGCATGGCGTCGATGCCGTACGACAAAGGGTCGATGAACGTCACCACGGCAAGCGCTTTAGGGAGGCCTTCGAGCGGATAGAGAGCTCCCGACAAAAGGAAGAGCGGCATGATGAGGAAGTTCATGACCGCCTGGAAGCCCTGCATGTCGCGGAGCATCGATCCGATCATGGTCGAAAGCGACGTGAAAAGGATCGCGATGAGAAGCATGATGAGAAATGCCGGAACGATCGATATCCAGTGCGGCAAGCTGAATCCGACGAGAAGCGAAAGGATTGTGACGACAAGGCCCT
>DASTXF010000094.1:0-5712 GCA_035765615.1 Minisyncoccota bacterium
ATTTTCCCAAAATGGCTACAAAAAAGGCTCAAAATATAGCTCCTGACGCTTTCGCGGTCATCATGACCGGCGGTAAGCAGTACAAGGTTAAAGTCGGTGATGTCGTAAAAATCGAGAAAATCCTCGGCGACCATAAGGTCGGCGGCAAAGTTGTCTTTGATCAGGTTCTCCTCCTCGACAATGCAGGCGAAACCTCAGTCGGCGCTCCATTCCTCTCTGGCTCGAAAGTAGAGGCTGAAATCAAAGAAATCGGCCGCAATGCCAAGGTAGAAGTCGTCCACTACAAACAGAAGAGCAAATATTTCAAGCGATACGGCCATCGCCAGCCTTTCTTCAAAGTCGCGATCACCTCGATCGCCTAAATCAAAAACCGGCTCCGGCCGGTTTTTTGTTTTATGGTCATTGCGCTAAAACTGGACGGGGAGTAGAGTGACAAAAACGCTCTTATGACACCCACTACCGAAACGCAATTTAAGGAACTTATTGAGCGGTCATTTCCAAACGCCCGCGCCGTTACGAATGATGCTCGCCCGAGGGGCTTCTGGGTTGATGTTCACATCGGCACCAAGGTGGTCGCCGTTATCGAATACGACAACGTTCGTGGCTACGGAATCTCGAGCATCGACGGCGATGAAGGATTTGGCGAAGGCCCAGACAGAATCGCTGACACTCCCGACCAGGCGATTGCAGCGCTCCGCGATCTTGTTCCGGCACTTACTGTGCAGTGATCGCAGTCGCACGAATTGCAAAAACCGGCACTGCCGGTTTTTTTTATTTCTACTCCTTGATGCTCTTTACGATGAGTTTTCGTTTGGTGAGCTTCCGAGGCTTGGCCTTGGTCGGAACCGCGCCAACTTCGATGTCTTTCATGAGCTTTTCGAGGTCTTCCGTTTTATATATGCGATAGTTCGACATCGGGTGGCGAGTGGTGGGAAGTTTCCCGTTCTTATCCCAATTCCGAAGAGTGAGGGGAGTCACTCCCAGGAATTGTGCCGCCTCTTTGATCGTCATGAACTTGCCTGACATGGGTTTTGAATTGACTGTATAATATACCCCATGGAACAAACACTCAAGGAAGAGGCAGCGCCGAAAGCGAAGCTCCTTGATAAAAAGAGCACTGTCGCCCTGGTGATCGTGGTCGCTTTGCTCGTTGCTCTTATCCGCATGTTTGCGTTTGAGACATTTTTCGTGTCGGGTGACTCCATGGCGCCGACCATAAATTCAGGTGAATTGGTCTTCGTAAACAGGTTTGCATACGACTTTAGCGAGCCAAAGCGAGGAGATATCGTCGTTGCCATTCCTCGGGTCTATCCAGGCAGGGTAATCAAGCGAATTATAGGCCTTCCTGGAGAGTGGTTTTCGATCGAAAATAACCGCATTGTGATCAGGGACTCGCGCACGGATAAAGGCGTCAATCTTGACGAATCGTATCTCCAGTTACCTGATACTCCCGAGGTTGGAACGACTCGATGGAATATCGACCCGAAGGAATATTTTGCCCTCGGAGATAATCGTGCTGCAAGCATTGATTCGAGGGAATTGGGACCGATCGACCTTTGGAGCATCAAGGGTCGCGTAATTGCGTCGTTTGACTTCCGGTCCTTTAAATTAAAGGTTTTTTAGAAATCATGTCTAGTAAGGTTTATCAAGGTTTATAAAAAAGTAAAAAGCTTTAGCAAAAATTTGTAGACGTTCGGAGAGGTTCAGGATTCTTGATTGGCGAGGGGTAGTCCTTGGAGGAAATTCCGAGGACTTTTTCTTTGGATGAGGGTCGGTATTCCGCTCTTCGTTATCCATCCGATATCGGATAAAAGTTCTTTGTCTTGTCCACAGAAAAATAGCCGATCTTGCTATGTCTCGTCCGTATAATGTCATCAACAGATTTCAGAAACCGATACGGCACCCGATACGAAATATCGGATAGAAAAAAACGAGATTTGAACCCAGATTTTCAAAACCAGGCCGGTTCGAACCAAGAGTGGCTTTCGATGTCGGAGGCTGCTGCCCACACCCCGTATTCGGCTGAATACCTCTCGCTCCTTGCTCGTAAGAAAAAGCTTGCTGCAAAGAAGGTTGGCAAAGTCTGGTATACGACCAAGGCTATCCTCGACGAGTACATGCGTCGCCAGATGATCAGGAACCAGATCCAGCATGGAGACATGTCTTCGTTCGCTGAGAAGCTCCCGGGTGCGACCCCAATAGATTCAGAGGTGCAGCCTCAGCCTCAGCCGGTTTCTGACATGGTTGTTTTCAGCAAGCGCCCAATCGAGCAGCCTGCGCCTAAAGAACTTGAGCCAGAAAAACAACCAGCTCTGGTTCCTACGACCGCTCCTTCCGTTGTTGTTTCCGACACGGCTTCCGATCATCCTCTTACTAAAAAAGTAAGGACATTCCACGGCGATCTCAAGGCATACCTCGATACGCTTCACGCTGCGACGAAGAATGAGCGGACGCCGGACCCGGCTGTCTCGGCGATTCGCGTCGAGCATATCCATGTGCCCGATTTCTTCAAGAGTTTCAAAAAGCAGACCACCGAAGAAGCAAAACCAGCGCCAGCTTCCGTTCATGCTCAAATAAGTCCTGTTGTGAGGCCGCTTCCAAAACCTGTTTCCGCACCGGCGCCTGTTCCGGCTCCGAAAGCGCCCGAGGTAGCGAAAGTCACAGAAGCAGCGATTCCTCGTCCGATAGCGCCCGCTCCAGTAGCTCCAGTCGGTCTCGACGCGATCGCTCTCACGCTTTCTGAGATATCGAAGCGTCTTGAAAAGATTGCGGAAACCAAAGCAGTACCCACGTCAGAGGTTTCGGCAAACGAAATCGCTCGTGTACTCGAAAGCAAGCTCAAAGTTGCCCAGGGCGAGCCAAATATCCTCACGCGATCTTTCCGTACGGTTTTCGGCAAGAAACCCCTTATGTATCTTGCCGCCGGTCTCGTCATATTCTTCAGCGTATTTCCAACGCCATTTGTTTCGGCTTTCTTTGACGGCGCAATGGGCGCGGTGAAAAAAGTGCTCGCCGACGCCGACACTGTCATGGGATTCCGCCCAGGTACACACGCGAACGAGGTTCTTCTCCTTGATAAGCAAGGCAATGTCTCGATCATGGGCCACATTGAGACCGACGGTCAATTCAGATCGTATGCCAAAGACGGCATTGCTCCGATCGTTGTTGATTCCAAGACAGAGGTTAAGAATTTGAACTCGGAAATGGTCGGCGGCAACAAGGCTACCGATTTCACGCTCGCATTCGTGACGAAGAATGGAAACATGACGACCGACGACGTTTTCTTCAAGGGGAACGTCGAGGTCGGCAAGACGCTCCTTGTACGCGGAGCGGCGAACCTTCTCTCTGATCTTGAAGTCGATGGCGGCCTCTCCGTGCTCGGCGACGCAAGGTTCTCTCGATCGCTTTCCGTCGAAGGCCCTGCGTATTTCGATGCGCTCTTGAATGCAACAGATGTCCGCGCAACAGGACTTGCATCTCTCGGCGAGGTTATTACTGCAGGAAACATCGCTGTCGGTAAAAATGCAACAGTGCGCGGATCACTCACGGTCGGGCATGCGGTGATTGCCGGGGCGGGTGCGTTCTCAAGTCTTTCCTCATCTGGAGATTTTTCGGCGAAAGGAGAGATTGCTCTTGGAAATCCAAAGGACACCATCACCATCGACTCGTCGAACGCTTCTCTTGATAGCAATGGCAATCTCACGCTCTCCGGTCGCGCGGATGTTTCCGGCAATCTTGCGGTAGGCGGCATTCTCTCGGCGACATCTGCAAACTTCTCGGGCACTTCGACGCTTGCCGCACTTACCGTTTCTGGAACGTCAACGCTCGCCGGACTTGCTGTCGACTTTGCTTCAGCGACGCAGGCGCACGTGGGAACGGGCGTGATTGATGCCCTTACTTCGACTATTGCGAGCATCGCTTCGCTCGTATCACAGTCGGTAAGCGTAAACGCGCTCACGGCGACAGATACGACGGCGGTGAATGCCACGAGCACGAATGCAACGACAACGAACGCTTCGATCACCAACGCAGTGGTAGCGAATGCCACGACCACTAACGAATTCGTTTCGAATATTGTTGCGACGAATGCCGCAATCACTCAGGCTTCGCTTGAGAATGCGGCAATCACCGGCGTCACGATCGTAAGCGCAACAACGACCAACGCCACGACGACAAATCTTGCGGTGAGTAACTTGACCGCGACGGGGACAATCGCGTTTCCGAATATTGGCGCGAATATGCTTCTTTCGACTGATGGCAATAGCCGCGTCGTTTCAACGTCATCGCCGCAGGTGGCATTTATCAATGCCACCTCGACGACCGCCACGTCTACATTTGCCGGGAACGTTTCGGTGACGGGCAACCTTGCATTCGGAAACGGCATCGGAACCACGCTCTCGATCAATAGCTCGATTAACTCCGATCTTGTTCCGGACATAAATATCGTGAGGAATATCGGCTCGCCGGCCTTCTATTGGAAGAACGGCTATTTCGATAATCTCAACGTCAACAATATTTCGGCTGCCTCATCATCAATCGCCGGAACCGTGTCGAATTCCTTCACGATTAATTCGGCAAACGTCTCGGCTGACACCGAAGACATGCAGCTCATATTCAAGCGAGGCAGCGTGACCCCGAACGCGCTTCTTGCTTGGAACTCGACCGCCAAGCGCTTCGAGTTCAATCAGCCAGTCTATATTCAGAACCAAACTCCGGGAGGCAATATTACTACGCTCGATATTCAAGGTAATGCCGGCCAGACGACGAGTCTCTTCCGCGTGCTGTCTTCGACCGGCGAAAATTATCTCAATGTTTCAAACAATGGATCGCTTGGACTCGGTACAACGTCGCCATTTGCAAGGCTTTCTGTCGCGGGTGATGCATATATAGGAGGAAATCTCACGGCGACAGGCACAGTTTCCATACCATCAATCACCGGATCGCTTCTTAAAACGGATAGTTCTGGAACGGTCGTGGCCGCAATTGCGGGATCTGATTATGCGAAAGCGACTGACGTGTTTGGCAAAACATTCGAGCTTTCGGGCGGATACCTCGCTCCGACGACGACTCAGACAATCCTTGCGAACGGAGGATTCGTCTCTCAGGCCTCGTCGACGATCGTTGGACCGCTTACTCTCCAGAACTACACGTTCGTAAACGGAACCGGAACGAATGCTACAACGACGAACTTCTACTCGACGACTGCAAGCTCGACGAATCTTTTTGCGGTAAATGCATCGTTTGGGTCAGCAAATATTTCAAACTTGAACATAGGTGGTTCGGTGACGTATACCGGCACAGGAACGACGACATTTGGCGGCGATATCAATGCACCGGGAATCGCGGCGGGCAAGTATCTCACGGCGCCATTCATCTGGGCGACCTCGTCTTCGGCAACGAACTATTTTGCGGGGAATGTCGGTATTGGGACAACTACGGCATCTTCGAAATTGTCCGTGCTGAACGGAGGAGTTGATGTGGGCGGCTCGGCAAACAGCAACGGATACTTGCTCGAAGTGAAAGGTTCGGCTGCAAGCGGCGGATTCCTCCCGTTCGGCAACAATGTGCAGGCGAAGGCATATAGCGGACTCGTCAACGCGCTTACAGTCGGCAGTGCCTATTTCTCAACGGTTCCATCTGATGGAAGCGCCATATTCTCTGGAAATGTTGGCGTCGGCACGTCATCGCCGTCCCAAACCCTCTCCGTGTCGG
>DASTXF010000095.1:0-2383 GCA_035765615.1 Minisyncoccota bacterium
AGAAGATCCTTGCCGTCCTTATGAAGGCCGTATTTCATGCCGTCGAATCGCGCCAGGTTAGTCGATACTTCTGCAGGCATGATGACGTAATAGACCGCGAGCGAGTATTCGATATTCGGGAGAGTGATGTCTTTCACGGCATAGCCGAGGGATTTGAAGCGTGCCACGGCTTCCTCGAATGTCTTCATGACTGCTCGGTCGATGCCGTCGCCTTTCAAGAAGTGCCGCGGCACGCCGAGAGTCTTTACGGGCTTTGCGCCAGCCGCCTTCCTCCCCGC
The DNA here is from genome assembly GCA_035765615.1 of Minisyncoccota bacterium. Classification (GTDB taxonomy): domain Bacteria; phylum Patescibacteriota; class Minisyncoccia; order Phycocordibacterales; family UBA6065; genus UBA6065. The sequence goes on from DASTXF010000095.1 coordinate 279, forward strand.
GAGAGGATCAATCGACGTCGAATCGTACCGGTCTTTACCTTGGATAGCGTTAAAGACGATTTCCGCGTCGGATACCGTTTTGGCAAATGGCCCGATGACGTCGAGAGACGACCCCATAGCCATAAGACCGTGGCGCGAGACCGATCCGTATGTCGGCTTAAGCCCCACGACGCCGCAGAACGATGCCGGCTGTCTGATCGATCCGCCCGTATCCGAGCCAAGCGATGCGAGGGCAAGATCCGCCGCCACAGCCGCCGCTGATCCGCCTGATGATCCGCCTGCAACGCGCGAAAGGTCGTGCGGATTCTTGGTAAGGCCGTACGCCGAATTTTCGGTCGATCCGCCCATGGCGAATTCATCCATATTGGTGCGGCCGACGAATACCGCGCCCGACTCCTTGAGCTTTTTCACCGCGGTCGAATCGTACGGACCGACATAGCCTTCGAGAATTTTCGATGCCGAACCGACGCGCCTGCCGTCGATCAAAATATTGTCTTTAAGCGCGATCGGAATGCCGGTGAGAGGACCGATATTCCCCGCTTTAATGAGCTTGTCCGCCGCATCCGCCTGTGCAAGCGCGTCATTATAGACTTCGAGATATGCGTGGATGTCCGCGTCCTTTTCCTTGATCGCGGCAAGATATGCTTCGGCGAGCTCCCGCGCAGAAAAAGTTCCTTTTTTGAGGGCCTCGTGTGCCTTTCCGATGGTGAGATTCTTGAGGTCGATCATGCTATTGGGATGAGCCGAGGATTTTCTTCACTTTGACGAATTTGCCTTCCTCCGTCGCCTGATGCTTTGGAGAAAGAGCGATAAGAGCATCGGTAAAAGTGCCGCTTTCATGAGGATTGGCGTCCTCGCGCATGACGTTTCGGTTTACCGACATCACAGGCCCGAATTCGGCCCCTTCTGCTGCTTTGAGCTTGTCTACATAGGCAAGGATCGACGTCATGTCGCCTTGCATGCGGGAAATTTCGTCTTCCGAGAGTTTCAGTCGCGAAAGCGCGGCTAATTTGATGATTTCGTCGCGGGATATCATATATGCCTTTGCACTATAGCAGATAAGGCCGTCTTTCGGCTATTGTCCGAGAGCCGCGCGCGTAAGCGGGCCGAAGAAGCCTGTCGCCGGAATGCCATTCGCCTTCTGGAACGCCTTGAGGGCTTTTGCCGTCGCTGGACCGAATATCGAGGTCTCGTGACCTGGTGAACCTGCTCCTGACGAAGAAACCGTGTATCCCTTCTCGTTAAGGAGTTTCTGGAGCGTGCGAACGCTTTCTCCCACATTACCCTCTGAAAGATTCTGGTGAGGGACAGACACTGCCGGTGCCGAAGCGGACACCGCGGAAAGAGCCATTACCGCTTTGTCCGCTGGAATAACACCGATGCTGATGAGAGCCTTAATGAATGATTCGAGGGTCGGTGCGCCCGCAGAACTTATCGAGACAGCAGGAGCAGACACAAGAACCTCTTCCCTGCGGTGAGCAGAAGAAGGGTGAACCGTCGTTTCCGACGCAGCGGGAGCGGAAGCTGCTGCGGCTACTGAGCACGCAGACGTCGTGAATGAAACGATCGAACCGTACCCGGTCCCCGTGCCGTTCGTGGCATAGGCTCGAGCATAGTATGTGGTGTTGCAGGTGAGAGACGAAACAGACGAGCTGAAGGACGCTGCACCTGTCTGCGCGCCGAGGGTTGAAGTGGCGATGACAGCCGAGAGATCGGATGTCGTTCCGTAGGCAAAGCCGGACTGTGTGGCATCAGCGCCACCCGTTGCGGTAATTGAGCCATTGAGAGTCGCCGAGGTTTGAGCAAGAGACGATGCGGCAGAAGTGGTCACTGTAGGACTTGCGCAAGAAGACGTGGTGAATGTCGCATCAGAGCTGTAGGCAATACCGTTTGCATTCGTGGCATATGCTGCAAAATGGTACGTCGTGCCGCAAAGGAGGCTCGAGAGCGTAGCAGACGTAGGAGTGTTAGCGGCAAAGCTTCCGGTCGACGTTGTCGTTGCCCCGTACGATGCCGTCGTGCCGTATGCGAAGCCAGTCGACGTGGCATTAGACCCACCCACATCAGTGATGGTCGAAGAAGCGGTCGCGGAGTTTTGCCCGATC
>DASTXF010000096.1:0-3499 GCA_035765615.1 Minisyncoccota bacterium
TGTCCATGCTCCGGCATCATATGAAAGCGGAGCCAGCGGGGAGGGAAATCGTGTTCATTGTGAGTTTGCGGACGATCGACAGGCTTCTGTATGCGACCGAGCTTCAAACTATAGAAAAGAATGATCCGAAAGTGAGAGTCATTGTCACGCTCACGGAAAATGCTCCTTTGGGCTGGAAGGGATATTCGCGAAGGATCGACAGAGAAATGGTTGAGGCTGAGATCGGCCGGCTGCGAGGGAGCATGCCGGACGTATATGTTTGTGGCCCGACGAAATTTGTTGAGGCCGCAGCAGGACATCTTGTCTCGCTTGGGTTCAATACCCATTCGATTCGCACCGAACGGTTTGGAGGATAAAGTCTGGAAATACAAAAAATAAAAGCGACGCGCATACCATGCGCGCCGCTTGTTTTATACCGCCACGGGATTTTCGAATGCCAAGACACGATCCTGATCCACGAGGGCGATGTCGTCCTTCGGAATTTCAATGCATTCGCGGGTCGGCGATCGGAAGATCTCGACCACGGCGCGCGTGCCTTTCATCTCGACAATGACGACGAGGGTGCCCGCTTCGATTTCTCGCCCGTTCACCGTGATCGTCCATTTGATCTGCATGAGATCGATCTCGTCGAACTCGACGCCTTTCCGCGCGATGAACGTGTGGTTTGGGTCGTGGACACTTCGGAGCCTCTTGGTGAGTTCGCCGCTGTGACCCTCAATGAGCGCGAGGCTTCCCGCTTCGGACGTTCCGACGCGCTTCTTCATGCGCACTAATTTCTTCACGTGTTTCCTTGGTTCTGGATTTGTGGGGACAAAGAACAATCTAGGATCACTATTGTGTCCGTAAGAGAGCTTTCGGTCAATATGTGGAAAAGCAAAAAAGAGAGCACGTATTGACATATTATATATTATATATTCTAAAAAATTTACGAGGTGGATAAAAAATTCGAACTTTCCTCTTTTTGGCCGAGTGCGATGTCCTTTATGCATTCCGAATGGCTAGTTTTTTCTTTGGTTTCATAAAGGACATTCATCGGATCGCTTCATGGAAGGATGTCCTTTATGGCATAAACGCCTCCGTCCCTTTGTGAAAAATGTCCTGTTATTGAGCCATTTCTTTGACAGCGAGGCGTATTTGCCTAAGGTGAAGATATATTTCCCTATGATGCATCCAGGGCAACCAGCAGGAAAATCTCACGCAAAGGCTCTCATTGGAGTGCTCGCCTTTGTGCTGGCATTTCAGCCACTTTTCGCGCTGCCGGTATACGCTGATTCGGGCGTGAACACCGCGCCGACCGGACTTACGGTTTCCGGCCCTACGACCGGCGTGGTCAATACTTCCTATGATTTTTCGGCTCAGGCGACTGACCCTGAAAACGACCAAGTGCTCTACGGTTTCGACTGGGATAGCGATGGCGTCGTTGATGTTTGGTCGTCCGCGGTGAATTCAGGAACCTCTGTCCAGGAATCACATAGTTGGTCTGCGGCGGGTAATTACAGTTTCCAGGTCTCGGTAAAGGATGTTTGGGGAGCCGTTTCTGGTCCGACGTCGTATTCTATTTCCGTGACGGCGCCTGTTGTGAATACTGCACCATCCGCGCCAACGGTTTCTGTTTCAGGCAATACCACAGGCTCTCCGGTCACTCTTACTGCTCAGGCTACTGATCCGGAGAATGACCAGATCGAGTATGGCTTTGATTGGGACAATGATGGTGTGGTTGACGTGTATTCCTCGGCGGTAAATTCCGGCACTTCAGCGCAGGCTTCTCACACATGGTCCGCTACGGGAACGTACACCGTGAAGGTGAGCGCTCGCGATGCTTTCGGTAATTTTTCGAATCCGACCGATGTTTCGGTCACGATTTCTGACCCATCGACGGGAAGCGGCTCCGGCTCTGGCTCCGGCTCCGGCTCTAGTTCCGGATCATCGTCTGGTCCAGTAAATACGGCGCCTGTAACTCCAACGGTAAGCGGTCCTACGGCGGGTACGGCAGGAAGCTCGAATTCGTTCACGGTCACTGCGACTGACCCTCAAAACGATCAGATACTCTATGGTTTTGATTGGGACAACGATGGGGTCGTTGATACATGGACGGGTGCGGTAAATTCCGGCACTTCCCAGACCGTTTCAAATACGTGGCAGAATGCGGGCACCTATTCGTATGATGTGTATGCAAAGGACGTTTGGGGCGCGGTCTCAGGCGCATATGTCGGTTCGATCACGGTAAGCCCGACGAATGGCGGTACAGGGCCTGTTAACAATGCTGGCGGTTCGATTTCTTCATTTACCCTTACGCCAGGCACTATAACGAGCGGCGGAACTTCTGTCGCTTCGTGGTCTTCCTCGAACGCTACGCTTTGCGAGGCCACCGGCGCATGGTCAGGATATCTCCCAACAACAGGAACCCAGACTGTGGGCCCGTTCTTCACCGTATCAGCAACAACTCAAACCTTCACGATTGCCTGCGGCAATCAGAACGGCACTTCGACCCAGAGCGCAAGCATTACCGTTAATCCTTCTACTCCTGGTGGGAACGGAGGTAATAACGGCGGGGGAAACAACGGTGGCGGATCGGGCGGCGGTTCCGTGGCAGGCAATTTCATACTTTCCACAGCAAACGGCACAACGACGAAAGCCGGCGGGACAATGTCTTTTACGGTGACGCTTTCTTCCGCTCCAAGCGCTAATGTCACGCTTCCGGTCATAAGCTCGAACTGGAACGAAGGCACTACTTCTCCGGCGCTTCTCACGTTTACGTCTTCGAATTGGGGATCTACCCAGACCGTGACTGTTACGGGCCAAAATGACGGATCACCTACGACAGACACGCCATATACGGTTACCGTTGGTCCATCGCAGAGTTCTGACGCCAATTTCAATAATCTTGCCGCAAAGACAATTTCGCTTGTGAACGCAAGCACGACGAGCTCTACCGGCGGAAACAACGGCGGCGGGAATAACGGTGGAGGAAATAATGGCGGTTCGGGCGGCGGTTCTATGGGATCAGGAGGCGGCTCGACCGGAGGCACTTCGTCTGGCGGCGGAGGCGGATCATATACTGGTCCGTGCTTCGGCTTCAATTGCCCTGCAACAACTACGCCGTCGGTTTCCTCTTCAGGTGGAAATGGCATTCCCGGCAATATCCTTATTCTTCTTGGCAATCAGAACCAGGGCGGAACGGCTGCGGCAGGCCCATCGGCGCCCGAACTCGTCTGCCCTTCGGTCAATTTCATAACAACCTTCCTCAAGAAGGGAATCGATAATGATCCAAACGAGGTTCGCAAGCTTCAGTATTTCCTCAATACATATGAAAATGCCGGCCTTACGGTGGACGGCGTGTTCGGCACATCCACAGAAGACGCAGTAAAGGCTTTCCAGAGCCGCTATGCAAACGACGTTCTTGCTCCATGGGGAACAACGACTCCAACCGGCATCGTTTACATAACAACGTCGCGCAAGATCAATCAGATCTATTGTGGCGATCATCCTGACTATACAG
>DASTXF010000097.1:0-3437 GCA_035765615.1 Minisyncoccota bacterium
CGATCGAGCTTGTTGATGAAGCAGATGCGAGGCACGTTCGATTCGTCGGCATAGCGCCAGTTGGTTTCAGACTGAGGCTCAACGCCGGCAACGCCGTCGAATACGACAACTGCACCGTCGAGCACGCGAAGCGAGCGCTTCACCTCGACGGTAAAGTCGATGTGCCCCGGGGTGTCGATGACGTTAAAGCGTACCTTTTTAGAGGTATCGCCCTTCGGCATGTACGTCGGATTCCAGAAACAGGTGATGGCGGCCGCAGTAATGGTGATACCGCGTTCGCGTTCCTGTTCCATCCAGTCGGTAGTCGTTTCGCCTTCGTGCACCTCGCCGATCTTATGGATCATGCCGGTGTAGTAGAGGATGCGTTCCGAAGTCGTCGTTTTGCCTGCATCGATGTGGGCAATGACGCCGAAGTTACGGACTTTCTCGAGTGGATAATCGCGGTTCATATAATGGTTAAAAGCGTTGCTAAATTAAAAAAGCCTGGGGCTTAAGTGGGCTAAACATACAGGAAAAGGCTCAAATAATCAAACCTGGGGCTTAGTTCGTAGTATACTGCGGTGTATTAGAAATTTAAACGCACGATATGTCTAAGGCGAAAAAGGTCATTTATTACATTCTCCTCGTTCTGGTAAGCGCCGTTTTCATCATGGCAGGCGCCTCTAAGCTCTTCTCGAATGCCCAGGCAATACAGGGCTTCCAGGTAGCAGGTCTTCCTGTTTGGCTCATGTACGTCGTCGGTGCAGTCGAAGTGCTCGGCGTCATCGGCATATGGACCAAGAAGTTCCGCGTATGGGCCGCCACTGGTTTGTTTGTCGTCCTTCTCGGGGCCACCGTCGTTACCGCGGCATATGTAAGCGTTCCGGAAGCGCTCTTCCCCCTTCTCACTGCCGTCGTCCTCTACTTTATCCTTCGCCTGGGAAAGCAAAAGGATGCCATAGCGGTCACTGCCTAACAAATAACAAAAAGCCGCCCAGATGGGCGGTTTTTTGTTTTGACTGCAAGTGATTACCACGCAAAGTGGGCAAAAGCCTTGTTGGCTTCGGCCATCTTGTGAGTATTTTCGCGCTTTTTGACAGCCTCGCCTTCGTTTTTCGATGCGGCGATGATTTCCTCGGCAAGCTTCACCGAGATTGGCTGGCCCTTTTTGGAGCGAGCAGCGTCGATGATCCACTTCATCGAGAGCGCCTGGCGGCGTTCCGGACGGACTTCGACAGGAACCTGGTAGTTCGCACCACCAACGCGGCGGGAGCGCACTTCAACGTTCGGAGCAGTGTTTTTAAGCGCTGCTTCGAATACGTCGACAGGATTCTCTACCTTGGCCTTCTCTTTGATGATTTCGAAGCACTTGTAGACGTTCTTTCGAGCAAGGTTTTTCTTGCCGTCGAACATGATGTAGTTGATGAGCTTCGAGACTTTCTCGTTTTCGTACTTCTGATCCGGCCTAAGCTCGTGCTTTATATTGATTTTCCTTCGCATATGAGTGTGAGATTAGGCGTTATTTTTGTCCTTCGGCCTCTTGGCGCCGTACTGGCTGCGACCTTTCCTGCGATTCTCTACGCCCGCTGCGTCGAGGACGCCGCGAACAACTGAGTAGCGGAGACCGACGTCTTTGACACGGCCGCCCTTCAAAAGAACAACAGAGTGCTCTTGAAGATTGTGACCCATGCCTGGAACGTAGGCGGTGACTTCCATACCGTTCGAGAGGCGAACACGAGCGATCTTTCGGATTGCTGAGTTTGGCTTCTTTGGGGTCTTGGTCGTGACCTTGATGCAGACGCCGCGCTTGAATGGCGAATAGAAATAGCGAGGCTTGTTCTTGAGAACATTGAAGCTCTTCGTGAGAGCGACCGACTTCGACTTTCGCTTAAGCGAACGTCGGCGGCGCTTCACCAGCTGGTGAATGGTTGGCATTCGATATTGCTTTGTTACGGAAGAGGTGTCCTTCGCGGCCTAAAAGCTTGAGTTTTTGCTTTCCGCCGTTACTCACCTTTTCCCTGTTAAATAGCGTCTATGACGCGGAGATGAAGATACTATAAAAGCCGATTTCGGGCAAATAGAAAGGAAAAAGCCCGGTCATGCCGGGCTTTGAGTCTTTGTTTCGCTGAAGACGGAGAGACACTTGCAGAATTTGGCGAAGCCTTGAATGATCCTCTCACGCTCGTCGATGCCTTCGCCCGACATGAACGAGAGATTCTGTTCGTTCAGGGCATTGATGTACCCATGGATCTTTTTTGCCGATGCCACGAGCTCAAGATCAACCTCGCACGATGAGACCATCCACTTCCAGGCGTCGAAATCGATGTCCGCGAAGATCCCATACGCGAGGGTATGGATTACCGCGATATCGTTCGTGAGCCTAAGGAACAGAGCACGAAGCGGCACAAGCCACATATGCACGTCCCCTCCTCCAATATCGAGGTCCTGCGGAGAAACACCGTCGGCAATATACGTTTCCGCATACCGGCCGAGGAGTTCGATCTTGGAATCGATCTCATGCACGATGGGTACCGATTCCAAACGGTATTTTTCCAGCACCTTCCTCATCGTCGCGATCTGGCCAAGCGTGAATTTCTTGTCGGCAGGCTTGATGCTGTTTATCGCAAGCTCGACCGCTGCGAAAAGATCGCGAGTCTCCACGGCAAGTGCCCTTCGGGCGCACTTCGCGGCGATTTTGAAGTGCTCGATTGCCGCCTTCTTCAGTTCTTTCGCTTTGTGCTCCGCGAAAGCCAGAGCTTCAATGTCGAAATCGTTCATAACTGGAATTCTGATAAAACCATACCACTGTTTTTATAAAAATCAATAGTGTAGAATGACGCCTATGGACAACAGCCTTCCCCAAGGACTTTACGAAAAGCACGCTGAATCCCTCGGCCTTCCAAAGCCGCGGTTTTTCGCGACGGATGCTGACCTTTTTGGAGAAGAAACGGCACCGGCGGAGAGCGCCGTAGTTTTCTTGCCGAAATCAAAAGCCCTTATTGATATGACGCTTTGCCTCGTTTCAGGGGCCGTTCGCAATGGAGGTGCCGTGGTGCTCGCCGGAGGGAACGATGCCGGCATCCGATCAGCCAAAGATGCATATGAACGTAACATCGGCCCGGTGGAGCAAAAGATAGTCGGAAACCATTCAGCTCTTTATGTGGGCAGGAACACAAAGCATGCGGCCGCAAAAACGTGGAAAGATTTCTTGTCCTTCTCCCCTCTTTCGCATGAGGGAATGACGATCGAGGCCGCAAACCTACCCGGAGTCTTCAGCGCGGGCGAACTCGACCCGGGAACAGCGCTCCTTCTCGAGAAAATTCCTTACGACCCAAAGCGTGTTCTCGACATCGGTTCGGGTGCGGGCATAATCGGGGCATTTTACAAGAAAAAGAATCCGGCCGCGGAGGTGACCCTCTCTGATGCGAGCGCCCTCGCGATTCGCGCGTCAGAAGAAA
>DASTXF010000098.1:0-6366 GCA_035765615.1 Minisyncoccota bacterium
CAGCCCATGTTTATGTCGATGCCATCAAAGCCGAGCTTCTGGCAGAGAGCAGCGGCGGCTCGCATGGTTTCAGGCTTTGATGAGAAAAGCTGGGCCACGATCGGCTTTTCCTTGCGGGTGAATTCAAGATCGCGGAGGAGAACCTTCCTCCCCGGCGATGCGAGACCGTCCGCCGAAACGAACTCGGTCCAGAAAACGTCGGGCTTGCCGTATGTGGCGATCACCCGGCGAAAAGCCGCGTCGGTGACATCTGCCATCGGCGCGAGGACGAAAAACGGGCGCTTGAGCTTTTTCCAAAAACCGAAATTCATGGGCGAACTGTAAGCTCTCGAGCAAAAAAAGTAAAGTTTGACACTCGCCTGAAGCGATATAGGATAAAGAAAGAATGAAGACACTCGAACGAGCCGAATTTCGGCCCATTCCCGTTCGGAACCTGAACAACGACTTGGTGTTTTGCGGCGAGGCATTCGTGAAGCTCGATGAAGGTTTCCCCGTCGTTGCCTTCTACGGCGCGAGGGGCGGCTGCTTCAAGGTCCGATTCTCGATCATCGGCAGCTTCAACCTCGACGACATCCTCGGCGCCGACCTTTCGGTCGAAGGCGACAAAATCGTCATCACTCTCATCGGCGCTTCCTACCGCGACGTCCGCATGATGCGGTTCATCGAGGCAAGCGAAGCAATGGTCGTTCTCAAATAGCGAAGTCCCGCCTCGTGGCGGGACTTTTCCATTCTATTTTATTTGCTCTTTGGAAGACTGCTCTTTGGAAGATCGAAGCTTGTAGACCACCTTATTGCCAATATCGAGCTTCATGTAATCGAGCTTGGAGAGAAATTCAGAGAGGGACGGCACGACTGTTCTGTCCGATATGACGGCGGCAATATTCGAGAGCACTGACGAAAGATCATCTCCCGCATTCACGACCAGCCGTCCTCCTCCACCAAGGACGATCGTGAGATATGGCGCAGAAGACGTCCCCGAAAGCTCGACTTCCCGTGGATCAACGGAGAGCCCGGAGAGTTCGCCGATAAAGAAATTGATTTTCTTGAATTCGTCGGCGGAAATGAGGCTTTGCCCCACAGGGTCGTCAGCGAGAATGCCGCGGTATATGAGTCCGGAGGACGTGGTCGTCGACACGCTCGCTTTCACGCATACGGAACTCGTGGCGCAGGCTTCTTTCGCAAAAACATAACCGGCACTGTCGAGCGAATAGCAGTCAGCGGTTGATCCGAATGCGCCCGAGCACCATTCTGCCGTTTTTGTGCGTTCAGAAACCGTAACGTTGATTATCCTGCCGCTCCGCGAGACAGAGACGGATTTCACCGCAGGGATTGCCCCGATGTCATTGCGGATAAGCGCGTTCGGATAGAGAAATTCATTTGATTTGGAAAAGAATCCGCCGTAGTTACCGACAAGGTCTTTCCATACTACCGATTCTACTTCCGAAGAAGATACGCGGTCATTGCCGCGAACCGAGACTCCTTCGATCGAAAACGAAGGGAGCTGTGAGACATATGAGAGAAGAGAGAGAAGAAGGCCCGCCGCCGCCACGGAGTAAAGTGTGAGGTAAAAGGCGCGCCTGCGGCGGCGGGCCGTAAGCTTCTTTTGATAAATCTTTACCTGCCCGCGCATACGGGATTAATTGGAAGAAGCCGGAGCGGCTTTCTTGATAACGTCGGAACCGAAGTACTGCTGAAGCGCTTTCGGAATACGAACCGATCCGTCAGCCTGTTGGTTGTTTTCGACAAGCGAGACAAGAATGCGCGGCGTCGGGATGGCGGTGCAATTGAGCGAATGAGCGTAGCGGAGCTTTCCGTCAGCATCCTTATATCGAATGTTAAAGCGGCGGCTCTGAAAATCATGGAAGTACGAGGCCGAGGAAATCTCGCGGTACTTCCCTTCCTTCGGCACCCAAAGCTCGATGTCGTATTTTTTAACCTGGCCAAGGCCGAGATCAGCACCGCAGTTGATAACCGTGTGATACGGAATGCCGAGAGACTCAATAAATTCTTCGGTATTGCGGTTGATCTCTTCGTGGAGCTTCACCGACGTTTCGTGAGACGCCTCGCAAAGGACGACCTGTTCGAGCTTGTAGAATTCATGAACGCGAATGAGTCCTTTCACGTCTTTCGAATGGCTGCCGGCTTCGCGACGAAAACATGGAGAAAAGCCCAGATATTTTATAGGGAAAGTTTTCGGATCGAGCACTTCGCCTGAATGATAGGCCATGAGGGGCACCTCAGCCGTTCCGGCGAGGACGTCGTGATCCTGGGTTTCATAGAAGTCTTCAACGTCGCCGGGAAGATGCGCCGTGCCGTAGAGGTTTTCCTTGCGCACGATGACCGGAGGAATGACAGGAGAAAAGCCGCGCTTCGAAAAGAATTCGAGAGCGTAATTCCAGATAGCGAACGTCAGCCGGGCGCCCGGACCGGTGAGGTAATAACCGCGGAAACCGTGGACTTTGGCGCCGCGCTCAAAATCAACCATGCCGAGTTCGGTCATGATCTCGATATGGTCTTTTGGAACGAAATCAAATGCCGTCTTGTCGCCCCAGACTTTGATCTCTTTATTGTCAGCATCCGTCTCGCCTTCGGGAACGGAAATATCAGGAATGTTCGGAACACGGAGCATCATGTTCTGCCAATCAGCCATGATTTTCTTGAGGTCTTCTTCTTCCTTCTGCATATCAGCCTTGAGCTTCTTCATCGATTCAAGAAGCGAAGCCTTGATGTCAGGGGCGGCGGATGGGAGTTTTGCCGATACGGCGTTCTGTTCTGCGCGTTTGGATTCAAGCGACATGGTCAAAGCGCGCCTCTCCTCATCGAGCGCGACGAGGGCGTCTATGTCGATTTTGACGCGTTTTTTGGCCGCGCCGGCTTTAACGAGATCCTTATTGTCCCGAATGAACTTAATGTCGAGCATGGGCTTAATCTTTCCTTAAGTATCACTATCCTACACTGATTCGGCCATGAATTCCATTCGGACCATAGAAAAAGACAAATTTCCTTCCCTCCTCCGCGAGGCCTGTTCGCGCTGGAACGGCGCGCCGCGGAAACTGTATCTTCGCGGAACACTCCCGCCAGATGACAGGATATTCCTCACGATCGTCGGATCGCGCAAATGGAGCGCCTATGGGAAATCGGCGTGCGAATCACTCATTCGAAGCCTCTCCGGACTTCCTGTTGTCATCATTTCCGGACTTGCCCTTGGCATTGATTCCATCGCGCACGAAGCCGCCCTCGCGCACGGCATTCCGACGATCGCCGTGCCCGGGTCGGGACTTGCAGATGACATGATTTATCCCGCTTCGCATGCGGGCCTCGCTCGGCGAATCGTGGAATCGGGCGGCGCACTCCTTTCGCCATTTGAAGAAACGATCATGGGAAATGATTGGACATTCCCTTACCGGAACCGAATCATGGCAGGAATGGCGCACGCTACGCTCGTCATCGAGGCTGGACTGAAATCCGGAACGCTTATTACCGCCCGGAACGCCATCGAATTCGACCGAAACCTTCTTGTCGTGCCCGGTTCTATTTTCTCCGAGGGCAGCAGCGGGCCGCATCAGTTCCTCAAATTAGGAGCGACCCCCATCACCTCAGGAGATGACCTTGTTGAGGCGCTCGGTTTCGGGGACCGCCCGAAATCCGTCCGTGATTATTCAGGCCTGCCTCCTGAAGAACGAAAAATCATGGAGGCGCTTCAAACCCCGCTCTCCCGCGACGGCATCATTCAGACGACAGGAATGAGCGTGCCGAAAATGAATGCCCTCATTTCCCTCCTTGAAATAAAAGGCCTCATAAAAGAAAGCAACGGGCTTTTCATGCGCCTTTAAACGTTCTTTGACACGCGGGGCCAAAATGCTAAAGTGTCCGGCAGAATCTTTCCCAAATGAACAATATCCTGGTTCCCGTACTGGTGTGCACCATTGTCGTGCTTGCCGTGATCGGCATCGTCAGGTTCGTCAAACAGCACCTCGACCCGCTTCACAAAACCGGACTCGAAGTGTATTCCCGATACCACCTCTCTTCGAATGGCGACGGCGTCGAGGTGCTCCTTCTCCGCAAGAGAAGAAGCTATCGAGGCCGCATCGACCGAGACGTAGTCATCAGTTGGTTCGAAATGATCGGCATGGCTTTTCCTGACAAGGAAGATGTGAACGATACGTTTACTGCCAGAGGCTTACCGACATCATTCTCGATCCAGTTCAATCTCGGCGAAAAGAAGATCGCCGTGCTCGATGTCGGCTATCCGCTGTTCAACGACCCCGAACGCAAGCAGGTAAGCCTGCGCTGGCAGGACGACCTCGTATTCGGACCCTTCGATCTCATCGCCGGGATCGATAAGCGTTCCGTTCGAAGCACTCGCACCGCGCCCCCGCACAATCTCTGCGCCGCCTCTCCGTGAGGCGGCTTTCTTTTGGTGTTCTTGCGGCGCCTCCGGCAAACGCTTTTGATTGTGTTGTTCGTCCTCGATTTGCGATATTTTTCAGCTTCGTGTAATACTTGGCTCAATATATGTCGAAACTTCTCATAGTCGAGTCTCCCGCGAAAGCGAAGACTATCGGAAAATATTTAGGCGACGGCTACACCGTCGTCGCTTCCGTCGGCCACGTGCGAGACTTGCCGAAGTCAAATAAGAAAGCCATCGACCTCGAGGGCTTCGTTCCTCATTACGAAATCAGCCCCGGCAAGGACAAAGTGCTCCGCGAAATCGAGCGCGCTTCGAAAGGTTCCGACGAAGTGCTCCTCGCGACCGACCCCGACCGCGAAGGAGAGGCTATCGCCTGGCACCTTATGCAGGCCGTTAGTTTTGGCAAAAAGCCCGTCCGGCGAGTCGTATTCCACGAAATAACCAAGGACGCGGTCAAAGAGGCGCTCGAACACCCGCGCGATATCGATGAGAATTTGCGCCGCGCCCAGGAGGCGCGGCGCGTCCTTGACCGTCTCGTCGGCTATGACCTCTCCGGCGTCATCTGGAAGAAAGTCCGCTATGGCCTTTCTGCTGGTCGCGTCCAATCCCCTGCTCTCCGCATCATTGTTGAGCGCGAACGCGAAATCAAAGCCTTCAAGCCGGAGCGGTATTTTTCCATAAGCGCCGAAGCAAAAACTCCGAAAAAAGAAAAACTTTCCCTTATATGTTCGATCGAGCCGCGCGAACAGGCTGAGGCAGAGCGTATTCTTTCAACGGGCAAAAAAGAGGCATGGAAAGTGGTTTCCGTTGAAGAAACAGAAGCCAAGCGCAGCCCGCGCGCTCCATTCACGACATCGACCCTCCAGCAGGCCGCCTCAACACGCCTCGGCTTCTCTCCGTCGCGCACCATGCGCATCGCCCAAAAACTATATGAAGCCGGCCATATCACCTATATGCGTACCGACTCGACCACCCTTTCAAAGCAGGCTATCGGCCAGATCGCCGGCATGATCGAGCGCACTTTCGGCAAAGAACTCGTCGAAGTCCGCACATTCACCACCAAATCGAAAAACGCCCAGGAAGCCCACGAAGCTGTCCGCCCGACGGATGCTTCGCGCCGAGCCGCGGGAGCGACCGATGAGGAAAAGAGGCTTTACTCCCTCATTTGGGCTCGCGCCGTCTCATCCCAAATGAAGGACGCCCGCGTCATGCGCACGAAAATCCTCGCGAACGTCGTGTCGAAAAGCATCCCCGATTTCCAGGCAAACGGCTCGCGCACTATATATAGAGGCTGGCTCGACGCCGACCCTGCCGCCCAGGGCGAAGACGTCGAATTGCCGAAAGTAACCGAGGGCGATTCGCTTGAAATAGAAAGCATTGATTCGAAAGAAAAGTTCACCGAACCGCCGTCCCGCTATTCGGAAGCCGGTCTCGTGAAAGAGCTTGAAAAGCGCGGCATCGGCCGACCGTCGACCTATGCCTCGATCATCAAGACACTTGAGGACCGCGAGTACGTCATCAAGGAAAACCGCAATCTCCGTCCGACTGATACCGGCGAAGTTGTATCCTCGTTCCTTGAGGATAATTTTGGCGAATACGTAAGCGATACCTTTACTGCCGAAATGGAAGACAAGCTCGACCGGATCGCAAACGGCGAAGCGGAATATGCGAAAACTCTTTCCGACTTTTACAAGCCGTTCATCAAAGAGGTCAAAGCCAAGGACAAGCTCGAAAAGGCCACGAATCTCGGCGAGGCTGACCCGAAATTCAAGTGCCCGATCTGCGGTTCGCCGATGATCGTAAAGCTCGGCCGGTCCGGAAAATTCCTTTCGTGCTCGCGCTATCCTGACTGCACGGGCGCACTCACCATTGAAGGCAAGGAAATGCCGAAGGACAAAGTCATCGGCATTCATCCTGAAACAGGCGCGGAAATTACTCTCAAAACCGGCAAGTAC
>DASTXF010000099.1:0-4231 GCA_035765615.1 Minisyncoccota bacterium
CCAGGTAAGCGCCGTGGTGATGGTCGAAAGGCGATTCGCAAGATCCTGCTGGGTCTGAACAAAGAAGTCATCCTTGGTCGGGTCAGTAATGTTGTGCGATTCGCGAAGCGTGAGGCGTACGTCTTCAGCCACAACTGAAACATCCGCGCCGTCGGCTGCCTCAATGATGAAACGGTTGAAGTATTTGATGCCGAGGAGGTAATCCTGAGCAGTGGTGTATGGCATGAGC
The DNA here is from genome assembly GCA_035765615.1 of Minisyncoccota bacterium. Taxonomy (GTDB): domain Bacteria; phylum Patescibacteriota; class Minisyncoccia; order Phycocordibacterales; family UBA6065; genus UBA6065. Next base: position 230 of record DASTXF010000099.1, read on the forward strand.
ACCATGTCGTCAAAATTGAAGAGCGATCCGCCGCCTGTCGGAGGTAAAACCGCGACGACACGGAAATTGCGGCCCTTGATCTTGATCTTCTGCCCTACCGGATCATCGTTATCGAAAAGATGATCGGCTACTTTCGACCCGATAACCACGGAATCGGCGCGCGACGACACATCGCTTTCATCAAAGAATTGCCCTTCTTTCGGATGGAGATCGAATATGTCCGCCATAAGGGACGTTGCCCCGAAGAGCGTCGATTGATAGGTGTTCGAATTGTACGACGTTGTCACCGCGCCGAAGACGACAGGCATGATCGATTTGAGGCCGGGAACGTTTGTCTTATTCTCGAGCGCTGTAATGTCCTTCTCCTTGAGCGAATCGCTGAAAAGAGCCGTGAGGTCGGACGGACCAGTCGGTTCGCGGCCAGGAATGACGGCAATCGTCTGGGTGCCGAGGCCTTGGACCTGGCCCAAAATGAGCGCCTGTGCGCCTGCGCCAAGGGACACGACGAGCATGATCGCCGTAATGCCGATGACAATGCCGAAAATGGTGAGGAACGACCGCGAGCGGTTCGTGCCGAGTCCCGAGAGTGAGGTTTTAAATACGTGTTTCCAGGTCATGCTATTTGATGTATTCGTCGTTCGCAGAAAGACGGTGCGCGACTTTGGTGTCGCTTTCGATCACGCCGTCTTTGAGCCTGATGATACGCTCCGAGTGTTCGGCGGTCGACGTTTCGTGAGTGATGAGAACGACCGTCTTCCCTTTCTTTTCGTTAAGTTCCTGAAGAATCGACATGACGCGCTTGCCCGATTTGGAATCAAGGTTGCCTGTCGGTTCGTCAGCGAATATCACTTCTGGCTCCGTGACGAGCGCACGTGCGATAGCGGCGCGCTGTTTTTCTCCACCGGAAAGCTCTGCCGGCTCATGGTTCATACGATGGCCGAGTCCGACGTCTTCGACCGCTTTTTTGGCGCGCTCGTCCCATTCGCTTTCCGGAATATCGGAATAAATAAGCGGCAGCTTTACATTATCGAGGACCGACGTGCGCGGCAAAAGGTTGAAAGCCTGAAACACAAAGCCAACCTCGCGGTTTCTCACGCCAGCAAGATCGTTCTGGGAATACGACGAGACCTCTTTGCCATTAAATCGGTATTTGCCTTCAGTCGGAAGATCAAGAAGACCAAGGAGGTGAAGGAGCGTCGACTTGCCGGACCCTGATGGACCCATGATGGCGACGAACTCTCCTTTCCTCACGGAAAAGGTCACTCCCGCAAGGGCGATCGTCGGCTCTTCGCTGTCGAAGTAGGCCTTTTTAAGGTTTTCGACTTCAATAATATTCATTATTTGACGTAAGTCACCACTTTGTCTCCGGGACGAATGCCCGAGACAATTTCAATCGTGCCATCGGAACCTTTAAGTCCCGTAACAACGGTCGTCGTTGAATACTTTGTGCCCGCTGAATTGGCAATTCGGACCGTCTTTATGCCGTTATCGTCGAGCACGGCGCGATACGGAATAGCCACGACGCCCTGGCGTTCATGCGTCAGGATGTCGAGGTTTGCCGTCATGCCTGATCGGATGCGATCATCCTTGCCCGTGAAATAAAGAGTTACTTTATATGTTGGGACGCCTTCGATCACCGTCTCTGCGGGATCAATGGCAGCGACTTTAGCCTCGAAATAAGTATCAGACCCGTATGCGTCGAGAGTGGTCGACGAAAGGTCCCCGACGGCAACCTTGGCGATGTCGGCCTCCGGAACGTATGCCTCAATTTTGTAATCACCGATGCTTTGGACGCTGAATTCGGTCGTGCCCGGTGAAACGAATTCTCCTTCATTCGGAACTGCCTTCGTTATGATGCCATCGATCGGAGAGACGATCGTATCTTTGGCGAGTTCTGCGGCGGCTTGATCAGCCTTGGCGCGCTGGGCATCAATCGAATCAGTCGAATTGCCTGCCACCTTGAGAGAATACGACGAATTGGCCTGTGTAAGAGCCGATGACGCATCCGCAAGCGATGATTCCGCCGTCGTAAGCGAATCCGCGGCCGCATTCACGGCCGAAAGCGCAGAGTTCACCGCAGACGTATAGCCATTGAGCGTTGTCTGCGAATAGCCGGAATTCGCCGTCGTAAGGACATTCACGATTGCGGCGAGATCGGTCATGAAGCCCTTAATGATCGAAAGATGCGCTCGGGACTTTGTGAGAATCGCTTCAGCATCTGTCGTGGACGCGGAAGCAAGATCATTCTGCCAGTCGGAAAGAGCGTTCGTGACCGAAACGCGCTCGTTCTGAATTTTTGTTTTATCATCGTACGACGAGGTCAGGACATTGATCGTCGGATTGATGCTCCCTGGATTACTGAAGAGTGAGTCGGTGTAGCTTACAAGCGCGCTCTGGGCCTTGGCATACGCGTCATGAGTCGCGTTCACCGCATCCTTTTCCGCATTGGCAAGCGTCACCCGGGCCACATCTACCTTCGCCTGTTCGACGGAAAGTTCCTCGGGACGAAGGCCGCGAGAAACGTCAGCAAGCGTCGCAAGTGCCGATTCGTAGCTCGCTGCGTCTGCCGCCGAATCAAGAGAGGCGATCCTATCACCTGCTTTCACAGGATCGCCGACTTTCACGTATATATGGCTTACCACGCCGCTTTTTTCGAACGAAAGGTCTGCCTTGCCAACCGGGGAAACCGTTCCAGTGACAGAGACTGTTTCAACGACGTTTCCGACCGCCGCCATGGCCGTTTCAAATTTCGGCGCGGAGCGTTTGTGGCTCGCAATGAAGAAAATAAAAATAAGCACAAGGACGGCCGCAATCGTCTTGTACTTATGATTTTTGAGAAAGGCTATGAATCTGTCCTGATGCTTCATAGCACCTAGTGTACCACCAACTGCGGGGCTTTAAAGCTTTAAAGGATGAGCATCGCGTCTCCAAATGAGAAAAAGCGATATTTTTCCTTGATCGCATGGCGGTACAGGGCGAGAATCCCCTGCGGAAAACCCTTCCAGGCAAGAAATGCGTCAACAAGGCACATGAGGGACGAGCGCGGGACGTGGAAATTCGTTATGAGCCCGTCCGCCACCTTGAAATCAAACGGCTTCCGAATGAATATATCGGTCGAAGAAACAGCGCCTCGCGCTGCCGATTCGAGCGCCCGAAGCGCAGTCGTGCCCACGGCGATGACGGGCCTCCCCTCTTGCTTTGCAAGCGCGATGGATTGTTTGGTCGCATCAGGGATCGTAAACAGCTCGGTATGAAGCTTGCCCGATTCGAGCTCGCGGCCCGTAATCGGCGCGAACGTTCCCGCCCCGACGTGAAGCGTGAGCCGTGCGATGCGCACCCCTTTTGCTTCAAGCTTTTGAAATACGCGGTCGGTGAAATGAAGCGACGCCGTCGGCGCGGCAACTGACCCAGGATTCTTTGCGAATGTCGTCTGATAACGATCTTTGAGTTCCCGTTCGGAAAGAGGCGTGCCTTTTATGTATTTAGGAATCGGCATGACGCCGCTCGATTCGAGAAGCGCAATGAATTCACTTCCCGCAATCAAAAGATCGAATGAAAAGAGGCTCTCATTCTGCTTGGTAACGACGCAGATTTCACGGGCGCCTGAGAAAAGCTTATCACCGGGCGAAAGCTTCCTGTCGGAAAGGCCGCGGATCGACTTCGATGCGCCGTCCCACTCGTTCACATAAAAAAGAATTTCTGGCCGTCCGCCGCTTTGTTTTTCAAGGACGATTCTCGCCGGGATCACTTTCGTCTCATTGAGAACGAGAAGCGCTCCTTTAGGCACGACATCGGAAAGGTCTGAAAATGACCTGTCCCCGACCGTCCCTGTGCGGCAATCCGCGACAAGGAGACGAGATGAATCACGCGGATCGGCCGGCTCATTCGCCACGAGTTCCGGCGGGAGATCGTATGCGTATTCGGGAAGTATGCCTGCGTCTCTGTTCATGGCCATATAGAGTACGCGATGGCGCGTAAAAGGAAAAGCCCCGCCGAAGCGGG
>DASTXF010000100.1:0-13508 GCA_035765615.1 Minisyncoccota bacterium
GACGGGCACGCCGATTTTACTTTTTGCCGTTTTCCTGTAAGTTAGTGCAGTAGGTTAATGAACGCTCTCGTCGTTCAATGGATAGGACGCAAGTTTGCGGAGCTTGCAATGTAGGTTCGATTCCTACCGAGAGCACAAGCGAGCGAAAAGCCCGAAAGATGATTAATCATCTTTCGGGCTTTTCCGAGCGAGGCGAATCGGTACGAAGTACCGAGAGCACAATTTGACGGTTATCTACGGTTTGAGCGAAAGTTTGACTTTTTGTATATTCGTGATTAAATCACGTGAGTTACCGCTCTTACTCATATGCCTCAAATCAAAACGATTCAACTCACGGATCAGAAGTCCGGAATGCCGCTTCACATGACGCTCGTAGTAACGGGCAGCGGCAAAGAAGCCTACAGCACGGGCCCCCTGCTCATAAGTATCGAGGACGTGTTCCGCCTCGCCGAGCACGCCCTCATTCATGGGCCGATCGACGACAAGCGCAAGAAGTTCGTGAAGAACGTCTCCGAACTCATCACCGGCGACAGCCCGCACGGCATTTCTTTCCGCCCTTCGACCGAACGAACCATGGCCGGCACCGCGACGGGATTTCCCTAACATGCCGCGCAAACCAAGGGCCCCGAAGCGTTCGGGCGAGGTTGTGCGAATCCAATTCGACATGCCGACCGAAATGCTCGCGCAAATCGAAGAAGTCTTCGCGAAAAAAGGCGTGAAGGGCCACAAGCAGATATTCCGAACCGGCGCCATGGTCTTCATGAGGCTCGCCGCCGAGCCAGATTACGCCAAAGTGAAGATGCTCGACCTTGGCATGCTCGAGATCGAACGCACCATAAAGCCCGGCACGCCAGTCGTCCCCGCCACGCTCTAAGAAAGCAAAACTCCGTCGCATGCGACGGAGTTTTTTTATTTGACGTTCTTGATGAGAGCCGAGAGACGGGACTTCTTGCGAGCGGCCGCATTCGGCTTGATGTAGTTCGTCTTCGCTGCCTTGTCGAGTTCGGCGTAGGCCACGGAGAGAAGCTTCATCGCCTCGCCCTTATTGCCCTGGGCGACATGCTTTTTGATATCCTTCACCGTCGCGGAAATGGCGTCGCGGTGGCGGACATTGAACACGCGCTTGCGCTTCGACGCGCGGAGGGCTTTTTTAGCTGAAGATGTGATTGCCATATGTGGGCGTTACATTAACAAAAAGGGCTATAAAAAGCAATATTTTATGAAATCCGCTATACTCATAGCGTGATTACGCATATAAAAGGCACTGTCATAGCCAAAGAAGAGCGCTCAATCGTGGTTGATACGCACGGCCTGGGATATAAGGTATTCGTAACCGGTGCGGCGATAGACAAAGCTCGCGAAGGCGCGGAGATTTCCCTTTGGACGTACCTCGCCGTCCGCGAAGACGCCCATACGCTCTTTGGTTTTTTGTCGAAGGACGAGCTCGATTTCTTCGAGCTCCTCATATCTGTTTCGGGAATCGGACCAAAAACCGCGCTCGGCATCTTGAACGTCTCGTCCGTCACGAATATCAGGAAGGCCGTATCGACCGGCGACACGTCGCACCTCACCAAAGTTTCGGGTGTCGGATCGAAGATTGCGAACAAGATCGTTCTTGAACTTAAAGGCAAGCTTGGTGCTGAATACGCAGGCGAAGGAATATCGCTTCGCGACGAAGTCGACGCGCTCGAAGCATTAAAGGCGCTCGGCTACGGTCACAAAGAAGCACGCGAGGCTCTAAAGGAAATCGACCCAACGATCACCGATACGGGTGAACGTGTGAAAAAGGCACTGAAAGCGCTTGGCAAATAACAACCGGACCATGCTCGACGGCATTCTTTATAGGCTCAAAAAAATCATCCCTCGCCGATTGTTCGGTTTTTTTCAACCTGCATATCATTACTCTCTTGCGGCGATCGGCGCGCTTTTGTACCGCTTCCCTTCCCGAGGCATGACGGTCATCGCGGTCACGGGCACCAAAGGCAAATCATCGACCGTTGAAATCTTGAATGCCATCCTTGAAGAAGCTGGATACAAAACGGCCTGCACCAACACCATTCGTTTCAAAATCGGCGATCACACAGAAGACAACTTATATAAGATGTCGATGCCTGGCCGCATGTTCATGCAGCGATTCCTTCGTCGCGCGAAAAACGCTGGCTGCACTCATGTCGTCCTTGAGGCAACGTCCCAGGGCGCGGCCCTGTATCGCCATCTTTTCATCGCGTACGACGGACTGATTTTCACCAATCTTGCGCCGGAACATATTGAAGCCCATGGCTCGTATGAAAATTACGTGAAGGCGAAGCTCAAGATCGCTGAAGCAGTCGCAAAGTCACCGAAAAAGCGAACCATTCTTGTGGCCAACGCGGATGACAAAGAGACCCCGCTCTTTCTCGCCAAAAATTTCTCCGAAAAAATCACGTATTCCCTTTCCGACGCCAAGCCGTACGCGCTCGCGAAAGACGGTTTTGATATGACTGTAGAGAAAACAAAGATTCACTCGCTTCTCACTGGAGAATTCAATCTCCAAAACGAAGTCGCCGCGATCAAAATGGCCCGGGCGATCGGCGTTTCCATGGACGCATGCAAGCGAGCCATCGAAAAGTTCTCCGGGATCCGCGGCCGCGTCGAAAAAATCAAAGCGGGCCAGGATTTCGACGTCATTGTTGATTATGCCCACACGCCGGACTCGCTCCAGAAACTCTACGATGTATATAAAGGCCAGCGCAGAATCTGCGTCCTTGGGAATACCGGAGGCGGCCGCGACACCTGGAAGCGCGACGAAATGGCGAAAATCGCCGAACACGAATGCGATGAGATTGTTTTGACGAACGAAGATCCCTACGATGACGATCCGAAGAAAATCGTCGAGGATATGGCGGAAGCAATATCGACCGACGCGCGCGAGAAAAAACTCCACGTCATCATGGACCGCCGGGAAGCGATAAGGACGGCTCTTACGCTCGCTAAATCAGGCGACGCCGTTCTCATCACGGGCAAAGGAACCGACCCTTACATCATGGGGCCGAACAATACGAAAACCCCGTGGAGCGACGCCGCGGTTGCGCGCGAAGAACTCGGCAAATTGACAGGCCGCCCATAACGGGTAGTCTCTGAGGAAAAGGTCTTTATGAACAGAATCGAATTGTTAGAGCGGTTTTTGGCTTTTCTCAAAAACCATTCCGCGAATCCCAGCGTGCCTCCCGATCCGGACATGGCGCTCGGCCTGTTTACGGAAGGCGTGGTCCGCGTCTGTCTCGGGGACAATCTTTTCCCCGAAACGGAAGATGGAAAACGGAGACAGATCCTCATTCTCCGCCTCGTCGACGGCGAAAAAAGCGTGTGGAAAGAGTTCCTCCGAATCATCTACAAGAATCTCCACAAGAGGCGGGATATCTTCGACGCCTTCGTCGCGATTTCCCCCTTTCCGGATATGATCGTCATCCCGTTCGACGATATCCGGCCACACCATAAGGTCGAGTTCAACTTCTCGGAACTTGAAAAAGCTCTGATAAAGAAGATCGATGAACGAACACGGGGAGTGGTTGCCTATATCGAGGGCGCCGCACTCGTCAATCTCGCCGATGCGAATATCGTCGGAGTCGACATCATGGGCTCCGGCTAATCGAAAAAACGAGACGCGCACTGCGCGTCTTTTTTATTAAAAATGGAAATAAAAATAGCCGGATGCGAGTCCGGCTATGTCCTATTCAGCGGGCACTTTACCCGTCCGTATCGCGCGGCAGAAACAGCTTACACCGACGAGCGCCACAAAGACATTAAGAGCGATCATTCCCACCCATGCGACTGGACCGTGATGCACCTTGGCTTCGAACATCGCAGTCATGAGGATAAGCACGACCGCAAAGCATGCGAACCCGAGGAAAACCAAAAAGATCGGCCCGCGCCCGTTTTCTTGCCCTGAAGTATTTTGATTCATGAAGGAACTGGAACGGCATTATCCTAATACCGCCCGACCTGCTCTGCAAGCGTTCATTTACTTTTCCCTTTCGCCGTTTTAGGCTTGCGATATGCCAGAACTCCCAGAAGTTCAAACGACGGTAAACGGCGTGAGGAAATACCTCACCGGCCTCTCAATCATCGACGCCTGGACCGACTATGCGAGCAAGTTCCACGCCAACAAGGATAATATCCAGAATCCTGCATTTTTCGCCCGTTTCCGAAACGAGGTTAAAGGAACGAAAATAACGGGCGCCGACAGACGCGGAAAGAACGTGCTCATCCGCCTTTCAAATGGAAAGACGATCCTTATTCATATGAAAATGACCGGACATGTGATGTACGGCGCCTATGAAAAGCGCGCAAACGGAAAAGAATCATGGATTGCGACTGAGCCCGGACCGCTCCGCGACGATCCGTTCAATAAGTTTGTCCACTTTGTCCTCGCTCTTTCGAACGGCAAGGCCATGGTCCTCTCTGACATGCGCAAATTCGCCAAAGTGACGCTCATCGATTCGAACCGCATGGACGAATCACTTCATCTTTCGACCCACGGTCCCGAGCCCCTCGATAAAAAATTCGGTGTCGCGGAACTCAAGGCGGCAGTCTTCAAAAAACCGAATGGGCCGGTGAAACAAGTTCTTATGAATCACGAAGTCATATCGGGAATCGGCAACATATACTCTGACGAAATACTTTGGCGCGCGGGGGTCCATCCGCTTGAGAAAATAAAGGATATTTCCGACAAGAAATGGCCGGTCATACACAAGGCCATGAAGGAAACACTCAAAAACGGCATTGATTTCGGCGGTGATTCAATGTCCGACTATCGAAATATTCTCGGAGAGCGCGGAAAATTTCAAAACCGCCATCGGGCATACCGGAGAACGGGAGAAAAATGTTCGAAGCTGGGATGCACTGGAATCATTAAACGTATCAAGATAGGCGGCAGAAGTGGCCATTTTTGCGACACCCACCAAAAACTGACCCGCGGGCGAAGATAGAGGTATACTTAAACCATGGATCACCTCAAAGATATATTTAAAGGACTCTTCGAGCATTTCGGCTGGTTCATTTGGACTCTCGTTGGCATTGCTATCCTCTGGTTCTTCACCGGCGGAACCGAACGTCAAACCGCGCACGAAGGCGCTTACTTGAAGCCGCTCGCGCCTCTCGATAGCGGCCAGGCATACGGAACATACTACGCCGGAACGCCAACGAGCCCGAAGGAAACCCTCAATATCCCCGAATCTCCCGCTGATACCGTGCGCAAAGCGGAAAATGTCATCGAAAGTTTCTTCACCCGTTCGAAAAAAGCTGAACAGATACACGCGAATTCCCTCCTCGCAAACAGTATTTCGTTTGACGGAATCGCTGGTGCAAAAGCCGTAAACCCGGAAGCTGAGTATCTCCGCATCGTGGCAAGCACTGACGCCGCAAAACCAATTCTTCTTTCAGGACTTACCCTTACCGGTGAATTGCTCCCGGAAGGCATATCTATTCCGAAAGCAGTGACCCGCCCTCTAAGCGGCGAGCCGCTTGTCGCGTCTAATGTGTATCTTCCGCCTGGAGGCCGCGCCCTCATCACGACCGGAGTCTCGCCTTTGGGCTCATCGTTCGAGACCAATATTTGCAGCGGATATTTGGCTCAATTTAAAACATATGTTCCTGACCTTCGCCGCGACTGCCCGCTCCCTGAGGACGAGCTTAAAGCGGCCGGACTTTCGGGCGATGCTGCATGCGACGACATTGTACGCGAGATGCCGGCTTGCACGATATACCGCGGCACACTCTCGTCGAACATTTCACAATCGTGCCGAACCTTCATCACCGAGCGACTCACCTACAACGGCTGCGTCGAAAATCATCAAAACGACAAAGGCTTCTACTCGAATGAATGGAGGATATTCCTCGGCCAATCAAGCGAGCTTTGGAAAAATTCAGGCGAAATCATAAAGCTCATTGATCAGAAAGGAAACACCGTCGACGCGCTTACGTATTAAGAGCGATCAAACCACCGGAACAAAACGATTCCTGTAGAAACGGAAACATTGAGCGATTCTTTGTTTCCCCGCATCGGAATTTCCGCCACTTTGTCTGATTCGTGAAGGATTTTTTGGGAAATGCCCGAAACTTCATTGCCGAATATGATGAGCGCTCGAGCGGCCGGCTTCATTTTTTTATAATCAATTGAATCACCACTCTGTTCGACGGCGATGATTTCAAAACCTTCTTTTTTGAGTGATTTGATGACAGCCAAAGGGCTTTTGGCAATTTCCCAGGCAAGCGTTTTTTCAGAACCGAGCGCTGATTTTGCAAAGTCTTTGCGAGGATTTCCAAAACGATCGACGGGCGTGGGCGTGTACCCGGAAAGATACATCTTCGTCGCGCCGATCGCATCGGCTGTCCTGAATATGGCGCCTGCGTTATACACCGAACGAATATCGTGAAGGAGAATGCGTATATCCCGTTTCATGCGCTCATCCTATCAGAGGCAAGAAAAAAGCCCCACTCCTCTGAGTGGGGCTCGATATTCGAAGAACGATCAGGCGGGGAGCTTGTCCAACCGATCGAGATACGGTCCGGCTTTGTCGCCGAAGACCTTCTCGATCCGGCCGCGGAGCTTCTTGCGGAGCTTGCCGCGCGTCTGTGAAAACGCCGCGCGCAGGCTGTAGCGGAGGTCGTTGTTCATATAGCCAAACTTTTCGACAATGAACTCCTTGTACCGCGCGCGCCAGTCGCCGTTCGAGCTTGCATGGAGCTCGGCGGCTTCGATCTGCCATTTGATCTGCTCCTCGGGCGAGAGATCGTCCCACTTCATGCGGTGCTTCCGTTCGGAAGCGTGCGCACGCGGCGGCTTCTCCAGCGATCCGGCTTCGGCGGTCACGGACGCGAGTCCAAGCTCGCCGACTTCAGGAAGCGACCGGAATGCCTTCACGAGCGGTTCGACCTTGTCGTAGTTCGAGGCCTTGGCCGCGAGAGCGAGGTATTCCTGCTCGAGCGGCCCGCCGATTTCCCGCATGACGCGGGCGAGTTGCGATCCTGGCATAATCTTGTTTCCTTTCGTTGGATTTGCGTATCGGATCTTCCTGACAGCCCTCGCCTTTCGGGGAATGGCTGCCTGGATCTCATGGAAGCCGTCGCCGTTTGCAAACGACAAACGACTTTCGATCCATGTCCGGGCGAAAGCGCGGCATGAGAATTTCCGCGCCTCGTCGAAGTGAAAGAAATACGTGCGCATCCGGAATGGCCTTCCAGCGTACCGGCTTACGTAGACGTATCGAACGATTTCGGACGGCATGAATTGCAGCCCGCAGTCGCGCAAAATCTCGGCAAGCTCGACCATGAGGCCGAATTCTCGCTTGGCGGCTTTCTCGGGATCGAACGGCTTCACGAATCTCGCGTCCTCGCGGACGGGGATTTTGTGTTGTGTCGCTTCGATCTCGCGGTGATACTCGTACGTCCTCGTGCCGAAAAGGCCGAGAGCGCGACGTTTGTATTCCGGCCACTCCTCGAGGACAAGATTTCGGCGAGCGTCCGCGACCGTGATCGCAAAGCACTTGCCTCGACTCTTGAGCACAAGAGGTAGGACAGGAACAAAGTCCGCAATGGCGGAGTCTGTGAGCGTTCCGCAGAGATCAAAATGGAACAAGTCGAGGTAGTGTCCCTCGCCGTACCCTTTGAGTATCTGAGGAAATGTCTGGAGCTGGTTGTGCGTATGATACGGAAACCCCCGGATCAGACCGCCGGAAAGGCGGTTGCTCCGTTCAAGCAGCCAGCCGTTTTTGGCCGGCACGCCGCGCTCCTGCCATGCTTTCGGTTCCTCGCCCCTTCCCCCGAATGTGGCGATCCGCGCTTCCGAAATCGGAACAAAGCGGCTCGTGAAATCGAGGAGAAATCTGGCAATTTGGCCTTTCAGATTGTGCATGAAAGGCTCCTTTTTTCAATTTTCATTGGTTCTTTCCTCCTTCTACCAGAAAATTGCGTAAAGTCAACGATGCAATTTGACAAAAACAAAAATTTGTATAAGTTTCATTAAAAGGAGAACTTTACATGAATCCCCCAAAAAGCGTTCCGCCAGGAACGAAGCCCACGGCCCTTGCTGGACAGCAAGACGCCCAGGAAGTGCTTCGCGCCGCGACGGAAGCCGCGGCGGAAATACAATCCCATACCCGTTCCACTGAATCGAGCGGAGCGGCGGTTGTGATCCAAAGCGTCAGCCGTTTGCTCAAAAGCGTGAGCCTCGGACTTTCACCATCCTCTATTTCCCGCGACGTCGACGAGCTCGTCGAAACAGCGAAGGAAATCGATGCCATTCACGATGGAATCGTTGAGACGGCAAAAGCCCAGGCTGCCGAATTCGCCGAAGAGCTCGAAACTCTCCGCGCCGCTCCGAAGTCCCGCCCCGTGGGAACAAGAAGCGCGGCGGAAGTGAATGCTGCGATCGCCTCGTGGACGAAGAAGTATACCGACTGCCAAATCATCCTGAATGGTTCCGAAACTACAGGATCAATCGGCCTAGTCGGACGACTCGAGCGCCTCATGGAGATCAAGAAAATGCTCAAGCAGAACGTTTCTAATCCCCAGGAAGTGCGAGAGCTTGGCATATCGAACGGCCATGATTCGATCGAAGATCAAATCAAGGAATGTAACCGCCAAATCGAAAAGATGAAGGCGTCCATTGCTGAGCACGAGGAGATCGCGGGCGCGATCGACTCGAAAGTCAGCGCCTTGAAGCGGCACCAGATGGCCCAAGCCGAGATCGAACGGGGCCTTCCGGACGATCTTTTCACAAAAAAATAACCACGGAGCAATGCTCCGTGGCTTTTTTATTCACCCACCTTTGCGCTTCTTGAGGATCACACCGCGCATCTCGTTCGCGAATTTCATCGATTCGTGAGCGCTTCCGAAGCCTTCGACCTCGCCGACGGCGAACAGGATCTGCATGAGACAGTGCTCACGCCGCGCCTGTTTTACCTTTGGCAGCTGGTACGTCCCCTTCGCATTGATGAGAATGATATTCCGATCAATGCCTGCCGGGGTGGCAAAGAAGAGCGAACCGAGCGGAGCGTTGTAGTGCAGTCGGTACACCTTGCTGCCGACTGTGATACTCGCGCCGCGAGGCCTCCGTTCACCAGGCGTACCGGGTTTTTTCGTACCCGTGCCGCCCGTCGGCCGTACGATCGGCGTAGTGATGACCGGTCCTGGCGGCAAAGAGACAGGCTCGGGTTCGCCGAACGTGTCGTTGATGAGGGAAACCAGCTCTCCGAGCGTCTCGATCGTATCCTCCTCAAGTTCGTCGCGCTCGATGAGCTCGAGAGCCTTGGGAGCGACCCGCAGGTTCAAGAACGAGAGCAGCCGCAGCCACTCGGGATTCCCTCTCCGCGTATAGTCTCGGGAAAGGCTATCGCGGGCCGTGTTCTGGTAGCGCAGGAGCCCCGGTGCGAAAATATCGCCCGCGAGATCCGGATAGCCGAGCGGCTCGGGAAGCAGTCTCCCAAGCTTCACGCAGCTCGCCACGCGGAAACCCGTTTCGGCGTCGCAGAACCAGATACCGTCGCATTCCTTGTTGCCGGCGCCGATCCTTGCGCGGAAGATTCCGTTTTCCTCGGTAGCGTTGACGTCATCCCAGAGCGGCGGCGGCTCGATCTTCTTGCCGTTCACCGTGAGGTTGAACATCTTGTCCTTCTCGCGCGGCAAGAGCCACTTGATGTGGCCGTAGATATCATCGGCGGTATCAAACACCGGCGATGGAATGACGATGGCGGTAAACGAGCCACGGATTCCTCCAAGGAATCGCGCCTCGGTCGAATCTGGATCGACGAAGTGGTCGACCTCGATGCCGTTCTCGACCGCGATCGCGCCGGGCGTGACGTGGATGAGCCTGATCGGCCCGGTCGACATCGTGCGGGAAAAGAGGTAAAAACCCTCCTTGCTCGCATCGGGGTTGCTCGGGCGGCAATTCTTGTTGCAGAAGAGTCCTGCATAACGACCGATTCCCTTTTGGGACGCGCCCATGTGAGTGCCGGTCGAGAATTCGCGCTGAAGATGGGTCGGTGTTCCGAGCCATCCGAAGTAGCGCTCGAGCGCGGGCTCCGTCATGCCGCATCCGTGATCAAGGAATACGGTCGCCGGACCGCCAATGAATGGGTGGTTCTTGCTGATCGTGACCTCGATCGTCGCGAGCTTCGGATTCCACGTGTCGTGGTCCGGCTGCGACGCGGCGACGCCGTTTCGTATGATCTCCATCGCCGCTTGGCCGGGACTATAGAGGTCCACGGCTAGGTTTTGGATGATCATCTGCGGAGTGATTCGTAACTGAATCCTTCTCATTTCTTAATCCTTGGTTGAATTTTGGAAAGGCCGAATTCGGCGAGATCCTTCTTGGTGACCGGTACAAGACCGCTCGTGTCTTCCGGGAATTCCGCCGTCACGCCGAGGCGCAGGCAGATTTCCTTGAGGACTCGACGGATCTCGATCCTGTCGCCTTCGTCGATCGTGTCGGACCTTACTCCCATTTCGGAGAGCAGTCCCAAGATCGAGGTAAGCGACATGATGATGAAACTCACGAGCCGGCGCACGACCCCTTTCTCCTTTTCGGAGAATGGGACGGGTGCCGCGCCGCGGAGTTTCGAGAGCGTCACGAGCACAACGACCATGTGATCGGCCGTCATGTTCGCCTCGCCGCGAAGCCATTTTTTGACTTCGATGTACATCTGGTTCTTGAGACCCAGATGGCGCCGGGTGAAAACCCGAATGGGCTGCTTTTCGCCCGGCGGCCGGTGCGACTCGATGGCGCGACGGAGCTCTTCGACAAGAGTCGAGTAGTTCCAGCCGGCCATATCGGGATGAAGCGTGGTGCGAAGACGGCTTTTGACCTCTTCGAGAGTTGCAGACTGGCTTTCTTGAGCCATTTTTTCCTCCTATGGTGGATGATGTGAAAGTGCGTTCTCAAGACATCTTGAGTAATCGCACACTATATTGAAAGTTGCGCTCTGTCAAACAATTTTGCATGAAAAAAGCCGCGTTTTGCGCGGCTTTGCGACTTCGGGGAGACCTATTTGCTTATGGTATCGCCGAGGTTTTTGAATTGGGCAACGAAATTCCTGTATTTCGCATTGTCGGCCTTGAGCCGGACATTCTCTTCCTGGACGAGCGCGTAATCCCGGTCCTTGTTCCGCATCTGCTCTTCCAGTTCCCTGCACCGGGCATCAGCAGCCTTGCATCGTTCGATGACCCGGAAGAGAGCATCCTGCGACCCTTGGAGCGTGCGGGTCATGCCGTCGAGAAGGTCGAATGCCTTGAGCAATTCGTCTTCCCCGCCGTCCGACCCGTTCGCAAGCGCGATTGCGGCGGTTTCCGGAATTGCCGCAACGGGCTCGATGCCGGACGTCGAACCGTTTGGCTGGGAGCCATTCAGGCGATGGCCATTCGTGCCATAGCCGTTCTGCTCTCCGTTCTGGTCCGTGCCGTTTCCTGCTTTTACGAGCGGCTCGCCTGTCTTCTTCCTGCGCTCTTGCATGACGGACAGGGCGTATTTTGCTTCGCCGATTGTAAACGGCATAAACGGGCAAGGAATGCCGAGCTTCGACGCTGCGTCCCGGATATTTTTGATGCTTCCGGTCGTGACGCCGCCCATGACGAGGATGAGGCCGATGCGGGCTGAAATCCGTTGAGCGGAGACGTCCGATTTGAATTCGGCCCGTATCCATTCTTCGCGGCGGTTCAGTTCGCTTATGTGCGATTTGAGGCCGCCGATTCCCGCCTCGTTTTCGTGACCGACAAGGAGTACCATCCTGTCAGCCGCCAATTCTTTGGGGAGGTGCTTGAGTATGTCTCGCATAAGATGTGTTCTCGAGACGGTTTACATCAAAAATATACCTGTGTCAATAGAACGAAACTTGTCCGCCCAGTAGGAATCGAACCTACGACCATCTCCTTAAAAGGGAGCTGCTCTACCGACTGAGCTATGGGCGGTTGGTGAAATGGATATTAGCACAAAACCCCAAAATCGGAAGTTTGCCTTTGACAGATGGCTTCTCCAGAGCTAGTCTTTCCCTGTTCGCAATCCAAACGGAGAGCGGCCTCGCGCGAGGCAGTCGCGCCTGTTCTTTGAAGGAGAACCATCCCAACATGATCGAATGCGAAGAAACCGGAGCGCAAATCGCGCCCGGCACCAAAGTTTTCGCCGTCGGACGGCGGAAAGACGAGAGGCACCGATTCCCTCTCTCCGAACAAGTGATCAAAAAAATACCCCGCAAGGTCAGGAACCCGATCAAGGTCGAGGTTTACCAGACCGGCGGTGTAAACATCTACGAGGCGGAGATCCACGGCGAGAACGGCACGAGCGAAGTTATCGCTCACCAGTTTCTCTTCTCGATCCCCCTCGAAGAAGTCGAGAAGCTGCTTCCGAAAACATCGAAGCGCTTCAACTTCCCCGCGACGAAGACGCGCGAACGCGTCATCAACGATTGGGGATCGCGCTAATTTCGAAGCCCCGCATAATGCGGGGCTTTTTATATGTCGAGAGAGAGTTTTTCAAGTTCGATTTCGAATTCCACCTGCCCCCGATGCGCCTCGTGATACATATAAACGAGTTTGGAAAGCAGGCTTTCGATCTCTTCCGGCTTCCAGTTAGACGCGTAGCGTTTGGCCTTTCCGAACACGAATGGATTCAGGCCCGCAGCAGCGGCAGAAGGCGCGGACGCGGCAAGAGCAAGCGACTTCGCCTGCCAAAATAATATGCCGTGAATTTCTTCCGGGGCGGCGTCTTGATCGAGCGCCTCGCGGAGAAGCGACCAAAGGCGCTTTTTGTCTCGGGCGCCGAGCGCATCGGCAAGGGCAAAAAATGAGCCACCTTCTTTCTTCTTTTCGTCGCTTGCTGCGTATTCAGTAATTTTTTCGGCCCTCTTTTCGAGTTTTTTAAGAACTTCTTTAGTGAGTTTGCCTTCGAAAAATATGAAGATGTTCGGTGACTCTTTGATAGCATCGATTCTATCGACGACGAGATCGCGCGTTTCGGGGACTTCGAGCGTCCGATCCATGAATATGATCTGCTTGTTCTCGAAAAGGCCCTGCGTTTGGGTCAATTCTTCAATCCGATCCGGCGTTACCTCATCCGCGCGCATCGTTCCCGCAGCTGCATCAGGCTTTTTCTCGCGAAGAGCGTCGAAAAGCGCATGTGATTTCTCGCGGGCTTTTTCGATATCGGTTCCGTAAATAACGTAAAGCATGCCTTATTTTATCTTCTCCATCTCTCCCCAATTGCTGCCTGCCTTGGCATCGGCGACGCAGACAACGCCCTGGATTTCCTTCGGCGGAATAATGTTCTCCATAATTTTTTTAATATCAGGAGTAACTTTTTCAATAACGCCGCTCTTCGCTTCGAGCACAATTTCATCATGAACCTGCATGAGAATACGAAGGTCATTCTCGAGCTTTTTCTCCTTTATATATTCATCGATCCGGATCATGGCGAGCTTCACGATGTCGGCTTCGGTTCCTTGAATCGGCGCATTGATCGCCATGCGCTCGGCCGATGCGCG